>DATGJU010000648.1:0-4349 GCA_035295045.1 Chthonomonadaceae bacterium | reverse complement strand
CGCTGAGTGTGAGACGATTACTCACCCTGGCGAAATAGTTGCCGAGCGACTGGAACCTCTTCCCTACACTCTACTCCCTCAGCCGCGGGTCCAGCGCGTCGCGCAGGGCGTCGCCGAAGAAGTTGAAGGCCATCACCGTGGCGGCGAGCGCGACCGTGGGGGCCAGCAGAAGGATCGGGTGCGCCTCCTTGAATGGCAGCGCGTCCTGGATCATTCGGCCCCAGCTCGGGAAGGGCGGCTGCACGCCCAGGCCGAGGAACGAGAGCGTGGCTTCGGCGAGCATGACCTGGGCGATGTCCTGCGTCACCTGCACGATGATCGGACTGAGGGTGTTGGGCAGCAGGTGGCGCAGTAGAATCGCACGGTCGCGCACGCCCATCGCGCGCGCCGCCTCGATGTATTCGCGGTTGCGGAGCGCCATGGCCTGGCCGCGCGCAAGGCGGGCCAGCCCCGGCCAGTAGACCAACCCCAGCGCCACGAAAAGCGTGATCAGGCTTACCTGCGGCGCAAGCGCTTTGCCGGGACCGGGCTGGACCACGGCCACCAGGAGGATGGCCAGCAGAATGTCCGGAAAAGAGAACATCACGTCCGTCACGCGCATGAGGGCCGAATCAATCGCGCCGCCGTAGTAGCCGGCGATCAGGCCAAGCGTGAGGCCGATGGCGATCTCGATCGAGACGATCACCGTCGCCACGCCGAGCGAGATGCGCGCGCCGTAGACGATCCGGCTCAGGACGTCCCGACCCTCCTGGTCGGTCCCGAGGGGATGCGCCGCACTGCCGGCCGCAAGCCGGTGGAGGAAGTCCGGCGTGTCGTAGCCCTGCGGCTTGAGCAGATTGGCGAGCAGGGCGACGAGTACCAGTCCGACGATGAACGTGCCGCAGACGACGGCGACCGGGTTGCGCTGCAGCCGCCGCCAGGCCTCGGCCGTCGGGCTGAGGGAGGGCTTCGCGAGCGTAACTTCAGCCACGGGCTCGCACCCGCGGGTCGATGGCGCCGTAGAGGACGTCCACACCCAGGTTTACGAATACGTACACGATGGCGACGAGCAGCGCCATTCCCTGGACGACGGGATAGTCGCGCCACTGGATCGACTCGATCGAGATGTCGCCGATGCCGGGCACGTGGAACAGGGTCTCGACGACGA
The DNA here is from genome assembly GCA_035295045.1 of Chthonomonadaceae bacterium. Taxonomy (GTDB): domain Bacteria; phylum Armatimonadota; class Chthonomonadetes; order Chthonomonadales; family Chthonomonadaceae; genus DATGJU01. The sequence goes on along the minus strand of DATGJU010000648.1, from coordinate 3,202 downwards.
ACGAGCCCGTGAGCAGCGCTCCGAAGTTGGTGCCGAGAACGGTGAGGACGGGCAGGAGCGCGTTCTTGATGCCGTGCCGCCAGACCGCCATCGGCCGAGATAGCCCCTTCGCTATGGCGGTGCGGATGTAGTCCTGGCGCAGGGTGTCGAGCAGGGAGGAGCGCATGAAGCGGGCGACGATGGCGGCGGAGCGGGAGCCGAGCGCGATCATGGGCAGGACCATGTACTTCGGCGACTCCCAGCCGCTCGTCGGCAGCCATCCCAGCTTTACCGCGACGCCCAGAATGAGCAGCGGGCCGAGGACGATGCTGGGGATCGAGACCATCGCGACGACCAGCGCCATAACCGCCCGATCGAACCAGGAGTTGTGGAAATAGGCGGCGACCGCCCCGGCGGGCAGGCCGACCGCGATCGAGAACAGAAGCGCCGCGATGGCGAGCTGTGCCGTGACGGGAAACTTGACGGCAATGAGCGTGGAGACGGGCTGCTCCAGCTTGTACGACTCGCCGAAGTCGCCGTGCAGCAGGCCGCCGACGTATCGGACGAATTGGAGCGGCAGCGGCTGGTCCAGGCCATAGTGATGGCGCATCGCGGTCCGCTGCTCGGCGGTCGCCTTCTCCCCCAGCTTGTTCTCGACCGGGTCGGAAGGCGCGAGGTGCACCGCCATGAATACGAGGAAAACGACGACGAGGAGCGTGGGGACCGCCAGGCCGATTCGCTTCAGGAGGAACTGGCCCATCGGGCTACGGCGCCACGGTCGTCTGCGTGTGCGGCAGGATTCCGAATACGCTGTCCCGATAGCCGGTCACGCGCGGCTTGATCAGCATCAGGTCCTTCTGGAAGTAGAGCGGCACCCAGGGCGCGTCGTCGATCGCGATCCGCTCCGCCTGCCGGTAGAGATCGATCCGCTTCGCCTGGTTGTGCTCCACGTCCGCCTGGTCGCAGAGCCTGTCGAAATCGGCATTGCTGTACCCGATGCCGTTCTCCTCATGGTCCGGCTTGCCGTCGACGATCTTGTCCGTGTGCAGTAGGGTCGAGAGGAAATTCTGCGGGTCCAGGTAGTCGGCGCCCCAGCTTCCGGTGGCGATGGGAAGCGTCTTGTCGTGCCGCTCCTTCAGGTACTCGTTCCACTCCATGGGGTGCGACTGAAGGTCGACGCCAAGGTTGGTCTTTAGCTGCTGCCGAACGACCTCCGCAACCTCCTGCACCTCCTGGATATGGGCGCGGAAGGCGTAGGGCAGCACCGGGAAGCCAGCGCCTCCGGGATAGCCCGCTTTCGCGAGCAGGTCCTTGGCCTGGGCGGGATCGAAAGGCAGCGGCTTCACATTCGGGTCGTAGCCGAGCACCTCCGGCGGCAGGATTCCATTCGCGATGTCCGCCTGGTCGTGCAGGGCGACCTGGATAAGCTGCTTCTTGTCGATGGCCATCGCGATCGCCCGGCGCACGTCGCGCTTCTTAAAGGGCGAATCGGCCACCGCGCTGTTCATGGCGACGTACCAGATCCTGGCGCGCGGGAACGTCTTCAGATCCGCCTTCAACGCGGCATCGCCGTTGACGGCGTCCAGGTCGCTAGGCGAGATGATGAGCATATCCAGCTCGTTCGCCCGGTACTTGCTCAGGCGGGTCGAGGCGTCCTTCAGGATTTCGCGGACGATCGTGTCGAGCTTCGGCCTGCCGCCGTGGTAGCCCGGGTTGGCGGTCAGCGTCACGCGGTCGGAGAGGCGATAGGCGCCCGTCTCCAGCATAAACGGCCCGGTCCCGACCGAGTTTGCATCCGAGATCTTGCCGTCGGCCTTCTCGATCGCCTCCCTGCACACCACGTAGCTGATCAGGTAGGTCATGTTGCCCAGCCAGTAGGGCTTGAAACCGTCGACCGTGATCTCGAGCGTATACGGGTCGATAGCCTTGATGCCGGCGATATCCTTGATGCCCTTCGTCTTGTCCGCAATCCGCTCCTTGGCGCCTTTGATGTCGCGCAGGTAGCCGGTAGTCGGCGAGAGCAGAACCGGGTCGCAGGCGCGCTCCATGCTGTACTTGAAGTCGGCCGCGGTCACCTCCCTGCCGTGGTGGAACTTGACGCCCTTCTTCAGGCGAAATGTGTAAACGGTCCCGTCCGGGCTGATATCCCATTTCTCGGCCAGGTTGGGAACGATCTGGTTCTTCTCGTCCCACTTGACCAGGCCCTCGTAGACCTGCTGGAGCATATCGATCGTGGTGCCATCCTCGACCTTCCCGGGGTCCAGCGTCGTCGGATCGTCGGTGAGCGGGTAGCGCAGCACATTCGCCGCGGCGCCGCCGGCTCCTGCGCCGGCCGCGCCCGCGCCCTTGGAAGGGAAGCATCCGGGCAGCGCCGCGCCGGCCGTAAGGGAGGCGATGCCGCCGAGCAGGCCGCGGCGGCAGATCTTAGAGGAATATCGAGACACGGGAACTGCAACTCCCTTCGGAATGAGGCGACGGCCGCCGATCGGGTCGGCTTTCCGGCGGCGCTCTCATTATACCCCGGCGCACCGCGTACGACCGGACAACGCCGTGCGCCTGAAATAGTTGTATAGCCCGGCGCGGCGCCTGCGTCTGTATCCGTGTTAGTGTGGAGAGGAGATAGGATGTTTGTGGCGAGCAGGGCGATAATGGCGTCCACATCGGTGGAGCAGACGGACGAGGCGCTGGTCGAGGCCGCCCGACTCGGCGACCGGGCCGCGTTCGGCGTGCTCGTCGAGCGGTATCGCGCGCTCGTCTATGCATTTGCGTACGCCCGGCTGCGGAGCCGCGAAGAGGCGGAGGATACCGCCCAGGAGGCGTTCCTCCGGGCGTACCAGTATCTGCCGGACTTCCGCATGTCGGACCGGTTCGGCGGCTGGCTGATGCGGATCGCCCGCAACCTTTGCACCGACGTGGCGCGAAGGCGCAAGAGCCGCCCGACGGAGGAGCTCTCCGAGGACTGGATGGACCACAGTCCGACGCCCGAGATGTCCGCGATGGTCCAGGAGCGCCGGCGCGAGCTGACCGCGGCCATCGACGGCCTGCCGGAGAAGCACCAGGTGCTGATCCTGATGCACTATGGCTCCGGGCGGAGCTACCGGGAGATGGCGCTGGCGCTCGATCTGCCGGAGACGACCGTGGTTGGACGGATGGCGGCCGCGCTTCGCGGGCTGCGCCGCCGGTTGGGAAAGGAGGCCAGATAGATGGCCCTGAGCTGCATATG
>DATGJU010000647.1:0-7097 GCA_035295045.1 Chthonomonadaceae bacterium | reverse complement strand
CGAGCCACTCCGCCAGGCCCAGTCGGTTGGCGGGGCCGGTCATCGGCGGGAGGCTGGCGGGCGTGCCGGCGGCCACCTCGTCGCCCGGCGACTCGTAGTTGCCGCGAAGCAGGACGTGAGTCTTGCGGGGCCGGGCATCCGACATCACCATGACGCGCGGCATAGCCGCCTTCGCCGCGGCAAGCTGCTTCTGGAGCGCGGCGACCTGCGCGAGCGCGTCCCGAACTGGCTGTGGCGCGGCATTCGCCAGGTAGTATTCGCGCAGCTCCTTCGCCATCGCAGGAGTGCGCGCGGCGGCGAGCGTCTTGAGCGCGGCGGCGATTGCCGCCGGCGGGCCGCCCTCCGACATCTTGAAGTAGAAGCCGCCGATACCGCCGCCGTTCACGATCTTGACCAATAGTCGATTGGCGCCGGCATGCAGCGTAACCGTGGCGCGCTCCTGGTCCGGCGCGGCGGCGCGCTGTGCCTTGTCCGCGACGACCTGCGCGCCGTTCACCCAGGCCTTGATCGCGTCGTCGCTGCCGAACGAGAGCGAGACCGGACCGGCCTTCGCGGCCTGGAGCGTCCGCGTGAGGTAGAACGCGGAGTTCTCGCCGTCGAGCTGGTGGACCGCGCCGTCGGTCCATTCCGGGTGCGCGGTCCACTTCAGCTTGCCGCCGAGATAGGCCGTCGCCAGGTCGATCTCCGTCTCCGGCGGGAACGCGGCGGCGTAGGCGGCGTCGAAGCTGTCCGCCGGGAACGGACCGATCGCCTGCCAGCCGTCCAGGCTCGGCGCGGCGCCGCCGGACGCGAGCGCCATTGCCTCCCACGCCGGCTGCCCGTCCTGAACCGCCGCTATCCGATCGACATCGGCCCTCGCGGCGGCGATCTTCGCCTCGATCGCCTTCAGCTTCTCGGCGTCCTCGTCTGTGGGAACCACGATGGCCGGATCCGCTATGCGATACTGGCCGCCTCCTGATGGCGTCCCCGTCTCCGGCACGTTGTTGAAGAAGGCCATGAAGCTATAGTAGTCCCGCTGCGTGATCGGGTCGTACTTGTGATTGTGGCACTGGGCGCAGGCCATTGTCGTTGCCAGCCAGGTGGTCGCGGTCACGTCCACGCGGTCGAACAGGATGACGTTGCGCTGCTCCTCGGGGATCGCGCCGCCCTCGCCGTTCAGGAGATGGCAGCGGTTGAAGCCGGTCGCGACCTTCTGGTCGAGGGTAGCGTTCGGCAGGAGATCGCCGGCGAGCTGCTCTATCGTGAACCGGTCGAACGGCATGTTCGCGTTCATGGCGCGCACGACCCAATCGCGCCAGACGTACTGGTAGGTGTCGCCATCCTGCTGGAAGCCGTTGCTGTCGGCGTAGCGCGCCGCGTCCAGCCAGGGCAGCGCCATCCGCTCGCCGTAGTGGGGCGACGCGAAGAGGCGGTCGAGCACGCGATCGTAGGCGCCGGGGCTGCGGTCTGCGAGGAAGGCGTCCACCTCGGCGGGAGTGGGGGGCAGGCCGGTCAGATCGAGCGTGACGCGGCGAAGGAGCGTGATCTTGTCGGCCTCAGGGGAGGGGCGCAGGCCGGCCCTCTCGATCCGCGCGAGGACGAAGTTGTCAATCGGGTTGCGCGCCCAGCCGGCCATCTTGACTTTCGGAACGGGAGCGCTGACCGGAGCGACGTAGGCCCAATGCGGCCTCGCGGGCCGGTCCGGCCAGACGGCGCCGGCATCGATCCAGCGCCGGACCGCGGCGGCCTCCGCATCCGTCATCGGCGCGAAGCCGAGCGGCATGCGTGGCTTGCCGCGGGCGCCGGCAATCCGCGCGATGAGAAGGCTCTTCGCGGCGCTGCCCGGTACGATCGCGGGGCCGCTCGCGCCGCCCTTCAGCATGGCGGCCCGGCCGTCGAGGCGAAGGCCGCCCAGCGCCTGCGTGTCGCCGTGACAGCGGTAACAGTGCGCTTTCAGCGCCGGCTCGACTTCCCGTCCAAAGTCGACCGTTGCGCCCGGCGCCTGTGCCCAGCCGACCGCGTTCACCGCGAAGAGCGCGGAAGCAATGGCGGTTACGGCAGCGCCGACTCGACCTGCCCATTTCCATAGCATCAGAGAGTCTTACCTTTATTGCATCGAAAGCTGCCCGCGGCTACACCTCGCATTGTTACTGCCGCGACGAACAAAGAGGGCGGCCAACTCGACTCCCGAAGGGCCGGCTGTCTAATCTCGTCGCTTGGCGCGACCAGGCCCCGATCAAAATGCACAGGGTTGGTCGGGCCGACGCCGCATGCGCCATAGCGTGATCGTAGCGAGTGTGCCCGCAACGCCGACAACAGCCGCGTCAGAGAGAATTGCGCTACAGTGCGCCCGTACACGCGTCAGTCCGCTCCGATGATGTTGTGAACCTGGTGGATTGTCGGCGTAGCCTCGATGCCCATTTCATGGAGCATCGGGCCGAACTTCGCGCCAAACGCCTCCAGCTTCTCCTGATTCTCGAACACGTCGATCACCTGGATGTTCTGCGGATCTCCGTGTCAGATGTGGTAGAGCTGTCCATCCGGCACGCGCTGGCCCATCCCGGTTAATCGTCGGATCACCTCGGCGTACTTAGCAGTGTCGCAGCCCTTGACATCGAATATCGCTACAATCGCCATATTGGTCATCCTTCTCTGCGATTCACGGAATCGCGGGCGTCGCGTTAACGAACTCCCGATTTGGAAGCAGCCAATCGACCGCCGCCGGTCGGCCTGCGGCGCGAACGCGTGCCACGCCGTGCCGCATTCCGAGGTAGATGTCGCCGTTCGCGGTTTCGACGATCGAGTTCGGGTACATGCCCCACCAGAACGCGCCCTTCACGAGCACTCTGGCGTGCGAGTCTAAGTCGACGCGAAGCAGCGTGCGCGACGTGACGATGATCAGCGAGCCGTCGCGCTCTGTCGTCATTGCGTAGGGCGCGCTCTTCAGGTCCACGATGCTTTCCGCGATCCACCGGTCTGTTCGCGCGCGCCGGAGTCGCAGAAGGTCGCCGTCGTTCATCGTGAGATGAGCGAGCCCACGGACGGCGACCACTCCCAATTTAGTCCGTTGAACACAGTGGATGTTACCGCGGATGATCGGATACGTTCGCTTCCCATCGGCCGAGTACCACGCCAGCTCTCCGCCCCATTCGCCGGCGTCGCTGCCAATCAGCCAGCCATCATCGACCTGCAGAGCGTGCAGCCGGGCCTTCGGATTCGAGGGCTGCAGCTTGAACGGGAGAGCAGGCTGCTTTGCAGGGCCGCCCGGCAAGTTCGAAGCGACGACGCGCCCGTTCTCCTCGGCGACCTGCCACTCGTACTCTGACCGGTTCGCCGCATTCCAGGCTTGCGAATCCTCTTTCGGCGGCTTCTGGATGAGCCAGTGGTCAACCTCGCGCGGGATCGGCGCATCGGCCAGGCAGACGATCGCCGGCAGCAACACAAGTGGCACGATAAACAGGCGCATGGTGCCTCCCAGCCTGGCTGCGCGAGCGAAATCAGGTTATTTCGGCAAGTGGCAGCCTAACATGAACGGCCCCGCCCGACGTTATACCGCCCGCGGTGAGCCGGCCGTAAGTCATCCGACCAAGAGTGAGCCGGACTGAGCTGGCCCGCCGCGAACGGGACCGTAGGCGGCCGGGTCATGGTGGGCCGGGCGGAAGCAGTTCGGTCCGTGAACCGGCCCACCGTTCGGGTCTTCGGTCTGGCGTGGATTGCGTCGCCATTGGCCGGGCCGCTACGGTGCCGTTTGGTCCGACGTGGGCTGCGCGGCCGCAATCACGATCGGCCCGCGACCAGGTGGCTCCACGCCTCGTGAATGTCCAGCATCTGGCGGCGCGTCGCCTGTAGGCGCTGCGTCGTGATCTGCGCCACCTGCTTCATCAGCGCGTAGCCCAGATCGTGATCGAGCTCGCACTTGGCTCGCAGGCAGGCGCCGTCCAGCGCAAAGGCGCGGACCGGCTCGACCACTCGCGCGTCGAAGTGCCACCGGTAGGGCGGGACGAGCCAGGACCAGCCAAGTACCTCGCCGGCTGTCAGAGTATGTACCGTGATCGGCTCGCGGCCCGGCGCCGCGACATCGAGCGCCACCTTTCCGTCGCGGATCAGATAGAACTGGTCGGCCTCGCCACCCTCGCGGAAGATCATCTCCCCGTCGTCAAACCGAACATTCATCGCGCAGCCTACCAGAACAGGCAGGTACCGCTCGCCGAGGGCGGCGAAGAACGGGTGATCGGACAGAATGCGTTCCAGGTTCTCCATCGGAGCTCTCCTTTACAGCATCGAGACTGCCGCTCTACAGTCTACCATTCTTGGGATATAATGGGCGAGCCGGACCGGCCGGCCGACCCATCCGTAATCTCCTATGGTACGCGGAACCGACGGGAATCGTCGCCAGGTCGTTACGTCTGGTACGCAGTAGGGCAGGGAGCTATCCAACGATATGGAGCGCGAAATCCAGGAGTTTATGGCGGAGTACGCCGTGCCCGGTCTGTCCATCGCGATCGCAAAGGACGACGAGCTCGCGACGGTCCGCTCATACGGCGTCGCCGATCGCGAAACCGGCAGCCCGGTCACCGAGCGCAGCCGCTTTCGCATCGCGAGCATCAGCAAGCCGATCACGGCCGTAACGGTGCTGCGACTGGCCGAGAGTGGGAAGCTGACGCTCGGGGATCGGGTCTTCGGGCGCGACGGCGTGCTTGGCGGCGATCACCGCGCGGGGCCGCGGACGCCTCATCTGGAGGAGATCACGATCGAGAGCCTGCTGGCGCACACGTCCGGCGGCTGGCAGAACGACGAAAACGATCCGATGTTCCAGGAGCAGCAGCTCGACCATTCCGCTCTCATCGACTGGACGCTGGCGAACCGGCCGCTCGAGCATGCGCCCGGCGAAGACTACGCGTACTCCAACTTCGGCTACTGCCTGCTGGGCCGCATCATCGAGCGGGCAACGGAGGAGCGCTACGATGACGCCGTCCGCCGCCTCGTCCTGGAGCCGTGTGGCGTCACCGACATGGCTATCGCGCGCAACCTGCGCGGCGAGCGCCAGGTGGACGAGGTGGTCTACTACGGCCAGGGCGAGGACGATCCGTACGCGCCGAACGTGACGCGCATGGACTCCCACGGCGGCTGGATCGCCTCGGCAGTCGATCTGGTCCGCTTCGCCATCCGCGTCGACGGCTTCCCGCAGAAGCCGGACATTCTGACCGAGGATTCCGTACGACGGATGTCAACCGGAAGCACGGCTAATCCCGGCTACGGCCTGGGCTGGGCTGTCAATGAGGCCGGCGACTGGTGGCACGGCGGGAGCCTTCCGGGCGCCGCGACCATCCTGAAACGAACCGCGTCCGGTGTCTGTTATGCCGCCCTTACGAACACTCGCAGAGCCGGTCTCGGCGCCGAGGTGGACAAGCTGTTGTGGCGGGTCGCTGGTTGCTAGTTCCTTGTTGATGATCAAATGCAGTCGCGGCGCCTAAGCGAACGTGCGAGATCGGCGCCGGTCAGCTATCGGTTGCTGCTGTCTGCCCCGGAGGGGCAATTGGCCGGAGGCCCCCGAGCGACGCCGTTCACGGCATCGGCGCGCGGCGGGAACAAAGCTGCCCTGACCGCAAGCCAACAACCAGTAACCAGGAACCAGGAACCAGCTACCCGCTCGCCAGCGCGGCGGCGGCGATCGGGCCGCCCTCCATCCCGGCAGATGAGCAGTTGTCGCGCCCCAGGACGTCCTTGACGTAGCGGGGCCACCAGTCGATCTGGGCTTCGCGCCGGGCGCGGGCGGTGATGCTCGGCGCGGGCTTGCGGTTGATTTCGGCGGCCCGCTGCAGGATGGTCTTCACGTCGCCGGCCTCCGGCTTCAGCCAGCGGCGGCCAATCTGCGCGTGCAGCACCTCGTCCGCCCAGTCGTGGTCCTGCAGGTAGGCGGCGAGTGGGTCGTTGGCCCGCAGGGCCGCGAGCCACTCGCCGCGCTTGCCGGTCTCGCCGTCCATCAGCCCCTGTTCGATCGCGTAGAGCACGATGTGCCGCTCCAGCGGCGTCCGGTCGAGATTGAGATGCAGCGCCCAGCCGACGTGGTTGTCGTACCGGCTCCAGTCCACCTCGTGCGCCGCCAGCCACACCTCGCCCATCATCGCGTGGCGCGCCTCGTCCCAGAGCTGCCGCGCCATGTCGCGGTAGTACTCCCAGGGCTTGCCCTTAATCTGGAGCAGCAGGCCGGCCATCATCTCCGGCACGTCCATCTCGTGGAACCGCTTGAACATCAGCGCGATCAGCCGCTCCTGCGAGTCCGCGGTTTCGTCCCGCCAGACCGGGCTGGCGCGGTACGCGAAGTTGTGGATATTGCCGGACCGCCAATCGCGTCGCGGCTCCAGGTCCGGCTCGAAGGGACCTATGGCGCGTGGGGGCGGCAGCGCAGGCGGGAATCCCGGTACGGGGCGCTGTGGCTCGACGATCGGCCGTCGGCGGCCGCGCGACGCGGAGCCGCCGGGCGGATCGACGCCACGGGAGCGAACGGCAATCCCCTCGTTCTCCGTCGCGCCGCCAGCCGCGGGTGCGGTTCGCCAGACCGATGACGGCTCGCCTCCGTCTGCCCAGTTTCTGCCGGCAGACCCGAAGTATTCGCTCGGCGGCGCGTCGTCGCCCCGGATGCCGCCGGCCGCGGCGACGTAGGCCCGCAGGTGCGCCTCCCACGCCTCCGCCTCGGCGCGCGCCGTGCCGTGCGCCAGTCCGTTTTCGCCCATTGCCGGACGCGCGCCGCGCGGCGAGCTTACGTCGCCATCTGCGTCGGCCGCCGCGCCTCCCACGAGGTCGGCGGCGTCGGCCCGCTCCGTCAGAACAGCAAGCGCGGCCTCGCCCCACGCGATTGCCTCTTCTTCCTCGGCGAGCGCGATCTTGAGAATACGGTAGGTCGGATGGTCGAACAGGCGGTTGGTGGCATCGAGATGGCCGCGGTACGCCGCGGCGAGGGCCGGCCGCAGGACGCGGAACAGGCCGGTCAGCATCTCGATTGAACCGCGGGCCTGGAGTGCCTCATCCAGCGCGGCTTCCAGCTTTGGGTCCGGCGGGCGGTCCAGGTGGAGCGGCGGCAGCCTCAGCTCCGCGATGCGCTGTCGCAGGGCCAGGCT
>DATGJU010000646.1:0-7613 GCA_035295045.1 Chthonomonadaceae bacterium | reverse complement strand
CCGCCCGTCGCGCTCCTACCTGGGGAGCAGATAGTGGTCTCCGTCGCGGCGGCCAGGCCGATCTCGCGCGAGATGATCGCCGCGTGGCTGGCGAAGTCCTGATGAGCACACCTTATGGTCGATTCGATCGGCTCGATAAGCGTAAGGAGTGATATGGCGGAAACGCGGGATGAGTGGTCAAGATGAGCGATCGACGTGAGCTGCCGCGGGCTCTTCAGCCCTGGGCGCCGTATCTTCAGCTCATGCCCGCCGAGCAGGTGGCCGCGATCGCGCCGATCGTCCAGCGGCTCGACAGCGCTATCGGTCCGCTCCGAGTGCAGGCGCGAGGCGGCGCCGGCGACCCCGACGGGTTCGACGGGCTGTCGCGCCGCGGCGGCTACGATCGGCTCCTGCTCTCGGAGTGGCTGCTGGCGGACGAGATGCCGGAGGAGTTCGCCAGGCGGGCGGCGATGTCGGAGCATGCGTTCCTCCAGCTCGCGCGGCAGGGGCCGGCCGGCGCCCGTGTCTCGCGGGTCCTGTTCGACGCCGGACCGAACCAGCTCGGCGCGCCGCGTCTGGCGCATCTCGCGGCGCTCATCGTGCTCGCCCGCCGCGCCGAGGCGTCCGGCGCGACGCTCGTCTGGTCGATCCTTCAGCGGCCAGATGCACCGTCGCGATCCGGCCTCGATGCGTCCGGCCTGGCGTTTCTCCTCCGAGCGCGCATCGCGGTCGAAGCCACCGACGCGCACATTGCGGAGTGGCGCGAATCTGTCGGGACGCCGGCCGCAGGCGACGAGTTCTGGATCGTCGGCGGGGAGCGGATATCGCGGCTCGAAGGCGTCGCGGGCGCCTCGCTGCTCACGGTAATCGACCCGCTGGAGCCAGGCGAGCGCGCGCTGCGTGCCGAGATACGGCACTCGGAGCGAGCGCCCGTCACCGTGACGCTTGAGCTGCCGGACGATCCAGACTGCGTGCGCATCCTGCGGCAGCCGGGCCACGAGATCGCCGACCGGAACACCAGGCTCCCGGCGCTCGGCCACCCGCCAACGTCGAACCTGATCTTCTTGCCCGGCGGTACGAAGGTCGTCGGCCGGCTAAGCGCCAACCAGGCCGCCTCGTACCCGATACCGAACTCACCGTTCGGCGGTGTGGGCAAAGCCCGCAACGTAACGGCGCGGACGCGGCAGCCTATCCTATCGATCGGCAGGTTCGGCCGGCAATACACCGTGCTCACCACTACGGCCGATCCGCGCCGGGTTATCCTGGACCACGTTTCGGAGAAGTTCGAAATCCGAGGACCGATCGAGCTGCCGGAGACGGTCCCGACGCCTCTGGTGACGGTCGATACGGATCTGTGGCCGCTCTACTTCCTCGGCGGCGAGCGCTGGTTCACGGCAATCGGCGACCGTCTCATCTCCTTCTCGCGCGAAGTCGGCGAGCCGGCGGCGGAGCACTGCGAACGTCTCGCCGCGTACACGCAGCTTTCGGACGGCATCCTCTTCTGGCTCGGCTTCGCGGACGGCAAGTGGCGGCTCGTCGGCGTGAACGACGAGTCCGACGAAGCGACCTACCGCACGTTCGCGTCCGTGAAGCGCGCGACGTTCTGTACAGGCCCGAACGGTTACGGACAGTTCTGCGCCGTGGAAGACAGCTCCGGCAGCTGGCGGCTCTGCAACCTGACCGGCGACGGCAGTGGCGCCAGCGACCGGCCGATGGAGGCGCCGCCGGACCAACTGGTGATCGGCCTCGCGGACGTGCCGCAGTCGCCGCGCAATGCGCCGGCCCTGATCACCATTGCCGCGGACCGGCGTTCCGTGTCTGCCCACTGGACTGTGGCGCGCGGCGACGAATCGCCGTCCGATACTGCGACGGCCTCCGTCATCGACGTGGCACGAACCGAAAGCAAGCTCCTCTTCAAGACGGACTCCGACATTGTGCAGGCCGCGGTGTGTCCGCACGTCCAGTCCGGAAACTGGTTGACAAGCGTCGTACACATCGAAGCTAGCGGCGATCTGGCGATCTATTCGCTGCAGCACAACCGGTTCCTGGCGCGCATGCGATTTGACAGCCCGATCGAGCCGCGGCAGCTTCAGGTGCCGCTGGGCGCCCGAATATGACCGAATCGCAGCCGCTGCGCTTTGTGGCGTTGGCCGGCGAGCGCGACGCGCCGCCGAGGCCTCGTCATTTGACACATCGCGGCGTCGTCGAGGCGGAGGGGCTGCTGTTCCCCGCCGCGCTGCTGGACGACGCCGAGAGCCGGCGGCGCATCCTTGCGCTCTGGGCGCCCGGCGTTGCCGTCTACCGAACGCGCCTTGGGCGAGTCGTGGCGCTTCCGGCCCCTGAGCGCATGGTCTGCGAGAACGCGCCAGGCATGCCGCTCTTGCGTTCGGCCGAGATGCTCCTCGCCGCACCGATTGCCCCCGCGGACCTGGCCCGGCTGCCGCACTCCGTTCTCTGCCTCGTCGCCGTGGAAGATGGTGTGGTAACGTCCATCCCGCTGGGCGAGCAGGAGCGCGAGGACCCGGCAGGCTGGCTGGACCTCTCCGCCTGGAGGCCCGTGGAGGTCGCAAGTCTCGGCGCTCCGCCCGCTCCGCCGGTGCTGGTAACGGATCCGCCGAAGTTCGCAATCCGCGAACGGCTGGCCGGTGTCCCGGCGGAATCCGCAATGCGCGCGGATGCGGTCGAAGCGCTGCGCCGGGCGCTCGCTGTCGGCGCGGAGCCCAGGTCCGGGCTGCCGACGGGCCCGCGTGCGCTCGCCGCGCGCGCGCTGCAGGGGCTGGCCGCCCTGCTTCGGGGACCCGGCGCCGGTCGAGCGGCCGCGCGACCGGCGGGAAGTGGCGTTTCGATGGCTCCCGCGAGCGACCGGCCGCCCGACTCCGGCGCTCTGCAGAAGCTGGCGGACCGGATGAACGAGCTGGCGGCGCGAATGCTCGTCTCCTCCGGGATGGCCGCGGTAATCGGCCGCAAGCAGGCGGAGTACATGGAGCGCATGATGCGGATGTTCGAGCAAGGGATGCTCGACGAGGCGCTGCGTCACGCGATCGGCCTGTTCGAGCTGGACGAGATTGGGAGCCGCCGCTCACCGATGCTCCACACGCCGACTCCCCGCTCCGACCTGACAATAGCGGCCGGAGCGAAGACGCCGCGATCCTCACTGACCACCGACTCCGGACTTTTTGGACAGCTCAAGGCGCTCTATCGCAACGCATTCACGCAGTTGGCTGCGGACGGCAAGATCGACGAGGCCGCTTTCGTGCTCGCGGAGCTGCTAAACGCGCACGAGGAGGCGGTCGCCTTCCTCGAGAAGCACGACCGCGTACAGCTCGCGGCCGAGATGGCGGAAGCGCGCCGGCTCGCGCCCGGCCTTGTGGTCCGCCTCTGGTTCCTGGCCGGCGATCGCGACCGCGCGACGCGGCTCGCCTGGAAGCATGGCGCCTTCGCCGATGCCGTCGACCGTATGCAGCGCGTCGACGCACAGCGCGCTCGCGAGCTGCGGCGGCTCTGGGCGGTCGAGCTGGCAAGGAGCGGTGCCTACGCGGCGGCAGTGGACGTGCTGTGGACAGACATCGAGCTGCGGGGCGAAGCCATCGACTGGATCGATCTGGCCGTAGCCGTCGGTGGCGAGTCAGCCGGCCGAATGCTGGGACACAAGCTGGCGCTGCTGTCGGCGCGCGATCCATCCGTGCGCGACGCCATTGTCGCCCTGCTTTCGGACGAGCGCGCCGAAACCGGCTGGGAGCGGCGCGGGCTGCTCTCTTCGCTCGCGCACCAGCCGGCGCCCGAAGGGGCGGCCCCGCTCTACCGGCTCGCAGCGCGCGCCGCACTCCGGGATGCGGGCGCCGAGCTCCCGGCCATCGTGAACGCCGCGGAGTTCGGCCGGCTGATCGCGCAGGCAGCCGATGGCGCGCTTCGAACCGACCTGCCGCCCCTCCCCACCGTGCAGAAGCCCGCGCTCGCCGATGCGGCGGAGGCGCTTTGCATCGATCTCGCGTCGGCGGACCGGGGTGCGCGGCCGCTCCTGGACGCTGTGCTGCTTCCTGGCGGCCGAACCGTCGTCGCGCTCGGCGAGGCGGGCGTCCGGCTGCTCGGACCGGACGGCCGCACCGTCGTCCATTGGGACTACCCTGCGCAGGCGCTCGTCGTATCGGATCAAGGCGACCGCGTCATCGCGCTTGTCCGTCGCGGTGACGTCTGGCAGATGACGCGGATCGACTTGATATCCCGCCGTGCCGCGCCGTGGCGGGATGCTGCCCTGGACGCCTTCGCGTCGAGCTACGATGGCGCGCTGTGGTTCGTATCCGCCGGCAGCGCGCTCATCGCCATCGACGCCGGGGCGGACGGCTTCGACGCAATCTGGCGCGAGCCGCAGATTGAAGGTCGAGTGGTATCGATGACGCGCAGTCCGGCGCAGTGCTCGATTCTCGTCCTCGGCGTCGCGCAGGCGGACGCGTTCGGCCGGCCCGAGGCGGGGGAAATATCGCTGGAGCGCCGCACGTACGCCCTGCCGGAAATCGTGCTGCGGGACCGGACGCAGCTTGCGCCGCCGGCGCTGCAACCCAGTGGAGCGACGGGCGCGGCTATGAGCATTCGCGCCGATGGCCAGCCGATCTACACTCTGGTCGGCAATCCGCAGCCTGGTTCGGCGGCAGGGGACACGGCGACCGCTGGACAATCGTACCGGCTGCTTGTCCTCGACCCGCGGGTAGGTACACTCTATGAGGAGCCGCTCGCGGAGCCCGCCGAGCCGATGCCTGCCGCCTGTCGGGATACGTGGATCGTCTGCTCTACCCGGTCGCGCGCGGGAATCCAGTGCCGCCTGCTCGATCACAAGTCCTGGCGAGTTCGTGCGCGCGTCGCGCTCGCCGGCGCTGGCGGCGTATCGGCCCGGCTGCACGGTGGGCGCCTGACGATCGCGGACGACCTGGGCAGGCTGGTCGCGCTGGACCTGGCGACCGGCGCGATCGTGCGTAACCTGCGGATTCGCTGACGGACGAAGGCGACGATGAGCGGCCTCGAAGACTCCTGCGGCTGGAACCACGCAATCCGTGCGCCCGAAGGTGGGCCGGCCAGCGCAGTCGCGGCGCAGTATTGGTGGCTGCCGGCGGCAGCGATCGACGACAAGGATACAACTCGTGAGCTCTAGACTGCGATTGGCCGGCAAAACGGCCCTCATTTCGGGCGCCGGGGCGGGCATCGGCCGCGCGACGGCGCAGATGTTCGCCGCGGAGGGCGCGCAGGTCGTCGTCGTGGACCTGAACGCGGAGACTGCCCGCGAAACCGTCGAGCTAATCCATGGAGCCGGCGGCGCCGCCGTCGCGGTTCAGGCCGACGTATCGCAGGCGGAGGCCGTCCAGCGTATGTTCGAGGCGACCGTCGCGGCGTACGGCAAACTGAACGTAGTGTTCAACAACGCGGGCATCGTGAAGCAGGGGCGAGTTGAGGACAGCAGCGTGGAGGACTGGAACGCGCAGATCGGGACAACGCTTACCAGTGTCTTTCTCGGCTGCAAGTACGCCATGCCACTTCTTCGCGCGCAGGGTGGCGGCGTCATCATAAACATGGCGTCGATCGCGGGCGTGATCGGGATCGTAAACCGGGCAGTCTATTCCGCGGCCAAGGGTGGGGTTATCGGCCTGACTCGCGCCATCGCTCTCGACCACGCCTCGGAGGGAATACGCTGCGTCTATCTGGCCCCTGCCACGATCGAGACGCCGTCGCTGCGCGAACGGATCGATTCCTCGCCTGATCCCTTCGCTGCCCGCAAGGCATTCGAGGACCGGCAGCCGCTTGGCCGCATCGGCCGACCGGAGGACGTCGCCTATGCCGCAGTGTACCTCGCCTCGGACGAGGCGTCGTTCCTGACCGGGAGCGGCCTCCACGTCGACGGCGGCATGGCGGTCTGAGAAGGGCCGCGGTCGTCTCCAGCGCCGCACGCCATCGGGGTCGCAGGGCGCGCGCCTCCTTTACTCCGGCGCGATCGCCATCGTCTCGTTTAGCTCAAGCGTGCGCGCGGCGACGAATTCCAGCGCCTGCTGCCGCGTAAACACGCCGGTTGTGCAGCCCAGGCGCGTGCAGGCGGATGCGCCGACCGCAGAGGCGAAGCGCAGCGTGTCGACGAGCGGCCAGCCTTCGAGCAGCCCGGCGATCCAGCCGGCCGCGAACGCGTCTCCCGCCCCGGAGCCATCGACGAAGTCCACCGCGTAGACGCCTGCCTCGACGCAAGTCTTCTCCGTAACGAGAAGGGTGC
This sequence comes from Chthonomonadaceae bacterium, assembly GCA_035295045.1. Classification (GTDB taxonomy): domain Bacteria; phylum Armatimonadota; class Chthonomonadetes; order Chthonomonadales; family Chthonomonadaceae; genus DATGJU01. The sequence goes on along the minus strand of DATGJU010000646.1, from coordinate 1,387 downwards.
CGTGCCTTCCGCGGGTAAGAAGGACGGCGCCGCAGCCGGCGGCTCGGAACCTGCGAGCCTGTTCGAGCGAATCGGTCTCTCCGGTCAGGACGCGCGCCTCGGCTTCGTTTGGCGTGAAGTAGTCGGTGTGGGGAAGAATTCGCTCCAGCTGCTCCATAGCGCCCGCGGCGTCGCCGGCAGGCACCACGACGTCGAGCACCGTGACCGCGCCACGTTCACGCGCCGCGCGGAAAAGAGCCGCGGCCGCGCCTGCATCGACCGAGGGCATAACCAGCAGACCGCCCAGGTAGAGCACGTCGCCGGAAACGATGCCGCCGATATCGATATCGCCGGCGCTGAATTCGGCATTCGCGCCGAACGTGTGGACAAATCGCCGATCCTCTCCCGCTACGGTCAGGACGACAGTCTTCGCGGTTCCGAGCGTGTCGGACCGCCGGATCGCATCGGTGTCCACGCCGGCTGCGCGCAGATGGTCGATCACGAAGTCTCCGAACAGGTCCCGCCCGACGCGTCCGGTCACCGATGCCGGCACGCCGAGCCGGGCGAGCGCCGCTGCCACGTTTGCCGCGCAGCCGCCCGAATCGAGGACGAAGTCGTCCGTGGCGCGCAGCTCGCCGGGATCCGGCAGCGCCGGCATCGGCGGCACGAAGATATCGGCCACAAGGATGCCGGCGCACAAGACACGAGGTTTTGGGCGCCTGTTTCCCATCATTGAGTCACCATCGATCTGGACCGATTGATGCGCTTTCAGGGCCTGCATCATCTGGCGCTCGCAAAGCGGCGCCGCTGTCGGCTGCTCGATCGCGCGCCCTAGCGCCGTTTAAGGCGGGTCCTGTTGCGGGACGGACGTTTCGAGCCGCATTGGCCGAATTCTACATCGGATGTCCACGGCCCGTCAAGCCGCGGCCTGAACTTGACAGTCTGGTTCGCCCGGAGGTATAGTGGCGGATGGATCGCAACGGTCAACGATCAGGATACTACACAACCGACTCGAATTCGGGGTGTCGCACCAGGCGAAGACCCCGGAGCTTTGGGCGGCGATAACGGAAAACAGTCAAGGAGCGCCACGTGCGAGTTCGAGCCAAAGAGATCCGTCAGCGACGCAAACGGGACGAAGAGCGACTGCGCGAGAAAATCAAGTCGCTGCGCAATGTGAAGCCGGCGCCGCCCGCCCGCCCCGCTCCGCGCGGAGGCGCGCGTCCTCCGGCCGCAAAGGCTCCGAGCCCGGCGCGCGCGCCACGATCCCGGCCGTCTTCACCAACCGAGTGACGAAGCCCTCCGGCACGATTCCGGAGGCCATCCGTGATTGTCCGCGCACGCCATGCAGCGTCTCCCCGTAATCGTCGGCATGCAGGTCCGCCTGCGAAAGAAGCATGCTTGCGGTACG
>DATGJU010000645.1:0-3377 GCA_035295045.1 Chthonomonadaceae bacterium | reverse complement strand
TGGCGACTTCTTTACCTGAACCGCAACGTGGCGACGTCTGGATGCTCAACTTCGACCCGACTGTTGGCCATGAACAGGGTGGAACTCGCCCGGCAGTCGTAGTTTCTGACGATACATTCAACCTCGGTCCGGCGGGCCTAGTAATTGTGCTGCCTGTAACCAGCCGTTCCAAGCGAATCCGGACTCATGTCGAGGTTGTCCCGCCAGAAGGTGGGCTCACGCTGACGAGCTACATCAAGTGCGAGGACATTCGATCGGTATCTAAGCAGCGCCTGGTCGACCGGCTGGGCTCCGTTTCACCCCTCACGCTGGCGGAGGCCGAGGACCGGCTTCGAATCCTTATCGGCTTATAGCATCCAGGAAGCCCCGGTATACTGTGGCAAAGTGCCCCGATAATGCCAATACAAGACCTTTCAAGCTATCGACCCATAGGCTGTCCAGAACTGCTCCGCCAGTTCGAATCGGCGCCACGCCTGCTCGAATCGGGTAAAATTGCCTTCGGCGGAGTGGGCGATCGCGATGTTTACAACATTGCCGCGCCGGTAACGTTCCGAGGTGAAACGTTGATCGCAGGCCGTGTCGAGCCCCGCGAGACGGAGCACGCGACGATCGTCCTGTTCCGGCGGGAGCCAGACAATGTCTGGCGGCCGCGGCCGGGCGCGCCGCAGTTCGAGGGGCTGCAGGACCCATGCGTCACAGTCATCGACGCCGAGCTGGTCCTAGGCGGCGTGCGCTTCCCGATCGCGATGCCGGACGGCCGGACGATCTGGCGCATGGATTTCTACCGCGGCCGGACGGTGGAGGGCCTGGAGCGATTCCTGACCGGACCGGACGGGATGAAGGACATCCGGCTGGCCGGGCTGCCGGACGGACGCGTGGCGCTCTTCAGCCGGCCGCACTGCGGGCCGGGCTTTCGCGGCCGGATCGGCTTCACCGTCGTCGAGAGCCTCGAGGCTCTCGACGCTGTGACCATTTCGGGCGCACCCGTTCTGTCCGGCCAGTTTACCGATACGGAGTGGGGCGGCGTCAACGAGGCGCACCGGCTGAGCGACGGCCGGCTGGGACTTCTCGGTCACATCGCCTGGATGGAGACCGGCGAAATCCGCCACTACTACGCCATGGCCTTCGCCATCGACCCGTGGACCGCCGAAACGGAACCGGTCCGCATTATCGCGACGCGCGCGCAGTTCCCGCCGGGGCCGGCAAAGCGAAGCGACTTGGTCGATGTGATCTTCGCCGGTGGCATTGTCAGGCACTGGAATGGGACGGCAACCCTATTTACCGGCCTCAGTGATGCCGAAACTGGATACGTAAAAATCGAGGACCCGTGGTCCGGGAGGTGATCCTTTAGCGATACCTTGGGCCTCATATCTCTTCTATAATCCCTGAGGAATGTCGCCGCCGGTTTGGTTCGGCGGGACCTGGGCGCAACCTTGAAGTTGCCGCCCGTGCCGATAGACGCCCTCGCGGGTTCCTTTTCGGCACAGCGCGAAAGGATGAAGCATGAGCGAGGATAGACCCGGCGGGCTTACACGACGCCGATTTCTCGGCACGTCGCTGGCGGCCGCCGCCGCGCCGCTTGCCGGTCCTGAGCCGGTTATCGGTCCGGCGCCCAAGACCGGTCCCGTGGTCGCGGCGTCCCGCGGCTCGCGGATGAACGTCGCCTGTATCGGCCTTGGCCAGCAGATGCAGGGCCATCTCAACGAGATCACCGCGAACCTGCATCAGAACCTGATCGCGGTGTGCGACGTCGACCATAACCGGATTTCGCTCTCGAAGCGGGCCAACCCCGCCGCGTTCGCCAGGGCCCGCGTCTATAAGGACTACCGCGAGCTCCTCGCGGCGGAGAAGTCGCTGGACGCCGTGATCATCGCAACTCCGGACCATTGGCACGCCCCGATCTGCGCCGCCGCGATCCGCGCCCGCAAGCACGTCTATTGTGAAAAGCCGCTCGCGCACACGATCGCGGACACGCGCAAGATCCGCGAGATGTCGCGCCACTCGCGAGTAGTCACGCAGACCGGCAACCACGGCAGCGCCAGCGCGAACTTTCGACGCAGCATCGAGCTGGTCGAAGCCGGCCTGTTCGGTCAAATCCGCGAAGTCCATGTGTGGCATCCAGCGCACAAATGGCCCTCCGGCATCGACCGGCCAGCGGGCGAGGACCCGATACCCGCCGGACTGGACTGGGATTTCTGGCTCGGACCCTCGCCGGAGCGGCCCTATAAGCGCGGCGAATACCATCCTGGCCTCTGGCGCGGCTGGTACGACTTCGGCGGCGGCTCCCTCGCCGATTTCTGCTGCCATGCGTTCAATCTGCCGGTCCGCGCCCTCAAGCTGCAGTATCCGCGCGTCGTCGAGGTCTCTGGCAGGCGGCTCGCCAAGGAGAGCTTCCCGTCCGCCTGCATCGTTCGGTACCGCTTCGCGGAGCGTGGCAGGCTCGATCCGGTGACGCTGTTCTTCTACTCCGGCGGCTGGACCCCGCCAGCCGACCTGACCGACGATCTGAAGCTCACCTTCGGCTCCGTCCCTTCGTCCGGCTGCCTGATGGTGGGCGATAAGGGCATCGTATCCGCCGGACTGTGGAACACACTCGGCCACATGAAGATGCACGGCGAGAAGACGTACCACGGCATGAACGTCCACAAGGCGGCGAAGGCGATACCGGTCTCGCTGCCCCGCGTCGAGGGCCATATGAAGGAGTGGGTGGACGCCTGCATGGGCGGCCCGCAGACCTTCTCGCCTTTCGAGATCGGCGGCCACATCACCGAGATCGGCCTGGCGGGCGTGCTCGCGCTGCGCGTGGGGTACGACATCGAGTGGGACGGCGAGCAGATGCGCGCGCCAGATGTCCCGGAGGCGGAGGAGCTGGTGAACCCGGAGCCGCGCGAGGGCTGGCGGGTCTGACAGAATCATAGTAACGGCGGGAGCAGCTCATGGCGGAGCGAGAGGTGCGGATCGGCATTGTGGGCGTCGGCGGTATGGGACAGGCGCACGTGCGCGGTCTGGCGGCGATCCCGAATGCACGCCTGGCGGCCGTCTGCGATTGGGACGAGGCGCTCGCCCGGAAAGCGGCGGAGCCCTGCGGCGCGGCAGTCTACACCGACGGCCCGAAGATGATCGCCGAAGCGGAGATCGAGGCGCTCTACATCTGCGTGCCGCCGCATACTCACGAGGATCTCGAACTCCATGCCGCCGCGCGCGGGCTGCACCTCTTCGTCGAGAAGCCCGTCAGCTTATACATGGACCAGGCGCTGCGGAACGCGGAGGCGATCCGTAAGGCCGGCATCCTGACACAGTGCGGCTATCAGCTTCGCTACTGGCCGAATTTCCGCCAGCTCCGCGCGTTCCTGGCGGATCGCGACGTGGGCGCCGCC
>DATGJU010000644.1:0-16321 GCA_035295045.1 Chthonomonadaceae bacterium | reverse complement strand
AAGGGGTACGCCAGCGTCAGGATGACGAAGATCAGGCCGACGACCGCCGCCGCAATGTGCAGCTCGCTGCCGACGCCGAACCCGTATGCGATGGCCAGCGGCACGACGACACACGAGGCGACGATCAGGACCATATCGCGCGACTTTGCGCCGCGCTCGCCCGGTCCGCCACGCGCAATGAACTCAGATTCCGGATCCGGGACCTGAGCGGATCTCACGATTCGTTGCGCTCAGTGCTCGGCTTGAGCACCACGAGGAGCGTGCGCAGCAGGATCGAGATATCGAGCCAGACGCTGTAGTGCGAAACGTAGATCAGGTCGAACCGCAGCTTGTCGCGCGCGTCGGTGTGGTAGCCGCCGCAGACCTGCGCAAGACCCGTGATGCCGGGACGCACCTGGTGGCGCTGCGCGTAGGCCGGGCTCTGCAGCTCGAACTGGCGTACGAAGAAGGGCCGCTCCGGTCGCGGACCGACGAGGCTCATGTCGCCGCGGAGCACGTTCCATAGCTGCGGTATCTCATCCACACGGGTGGCGCGGAGCCATCGGCCGAGCGGCGTTATCCGCGAATCGTTGCGGCCCTTCGCCAGGATCGGACCGGTTTCGGTCTCGGCGTCCACGATCATCGTCCGGAATTTGTAGAGCACGAACGTCTTGCCGAGGCGGCCCGTGCGCTCCTGCGCGAAAATCACCGGGCCGCGGGACGATAGCTTGACGAGGAGCGCCACGAGTGAAAGGACCGGCGACAGAACCACCAGGCCGAGCGCGGAGAGCAGGATGTCCAGCGCGCGCTTGACGACGTCCTTGAGGCCGTCCGTCCGAGTGACGAGGCGGACAAGCGCGATGTCGCCGAAGCTCTCCACGTCCTCTACGCGCAGGAGCGCCTCGAAGGGCGAGGGCACGATCCGCACACAGACCTGTGGATGGCAAACCGTGAGCTCTTCGGCAAGCTGCTGCTGCCACGTCGGCGCGTAGGCCAGCACCACGTCGTCGATGCGATACTGCTCGATGACGCTTACGATTGTCGAGCGGCTGCCGAGCAGTGGGTATTCCAGGTCGGCGCCGCCGTCGATGTCGTCGTCCACGAAGCCGATGACCGTGTAGCGGCCATCGGCCATCAGGTTCCGGGCCAGAGTGCATCCTACGGCGCCGGCGCCGACTACGAGCACGCGCCTCCGCTTTCCCCCCATCACCACGCGAAGTCCGCCCGAGCCGGGCTCGGACGGCTCCGCGGAGCCGAATGTGCGAGGCGCATCTTCATCGCGCTTGAGGAGATAGTCGACGGATAGCGAAGGCGCGCTCGCTCGCGATCGGCGGAGAGCCACCCCGATTCCGCAGGCCGAAATAGCCCACGCCACCGCAACTATCAATGGAATTGCCAGCCAGAAGCTCATTGTTCCGGGTTCGCCCCTCTGCCCCCGATTCCGGGAGAGTCATCCATGGCATTGCCAGCCGCATCGTTCTCGGGTCGCCGCCTCGCCCCCGATTGGCGGGGGCGGCCGTCCATGGTGTTGCCTGCCGGAGCCGCATAAGTGACCCCGGCGCCTTCACGCACACACCGATCAGGTGACATTCCGCCAGTCACCTGTGCGCCACTCGCGGTTCTCGCGATTCCGCTTGTCGTCGGTCTCGTCATTGCGAAGGCGCGCGCCCGCTCCCACTGGCGTCCGCACCGTGGTCGCGGCGATCTGCGCGATCTGTGCCTCGGCGGCCTCCCGCACGCTGTGGACGAGCGCCTCGCACTCCGCGCCGAGCCTCCGGACATGCTCCTCATGCTCGCGGTAGATCGCCGCCGCGCGGCCGGCAGCCTCTTCCGCCTGGAGCCGCGCTTCGTTCACGACCGCCTCGATCTGGCTGCGCGCATAGGCCCGCTGCGCGTCGATATCGGAGCTGATCTTGGCGCGCTGCGCCTCCGCCGAGCGGATCATCTCGTCATAGGCTGCCCCGTCGTCCGTGGTGAGCGCCCGCATGGTCTCGACTTCGGACATCATGCGCGTCACGTCGTTCTGCATCGATTCCACCAACCGCTGCGATTCGGCGACCTGCGCCTGCGCCGCGCGCCGCGCCTCCGCGACGATCGCCTCGGCGTCCTGGCGCTCCTCCTCGATCACGGCGTCGCGCTCGAACCGCGCATCGGCGAGCGCAGCCTCGAGCTCGGCCCGCACCTTCTCGCGGGCGTGCTTCAGCTCGTCCACCAGGCGGCCTGCCTCTTCCTCGGCGCGCTTCTGCCCCTCGAGAGCCGCTACCTCGCGCTTTTCGGCGTCCGCCGCGCGGCGGCGGATCGTCTCCATCTCGGCGGTCATCTGCTCCAGCAGCCGCTTGCTCTGGTCGGCTCGCACGGTCTCCGCGTGGACCTGCGAAAGCACCGCCTCAAGGCGACTGTTGAGCTTTCGGATATAGTCGTCCACCTGGCCAACGTTGTAGCCGTGGATCGACTTCTGAAAACCGCCAGGCGGCTCGTTTGGATTAGTCATTGCGTTCTCCTCGCGGGTGATCTCTAACGGCTGGGGCTCGGGCCGCGGCTCCGGCGCGACTGCGATGGCCGAGACGATCTGAAGGTCCGGGGCCTGCGCGTGCGCTTCGACCTGCGGCTTGCGCGCCTCGTACGGATCCGGCTCTTCGGGCTCGGGGCGCGCCGGCGGCGTGGAGAGCCGCGGTTCGTTTACGATGAATGCTGGATCCATGGATGCGTCCTCACTGGTTGGCACGATTGCCGGCGCGGATGCGACGCCGCTCGCGGGCATCACTTCAACGGCGCTCGGTTCCGCTGCGGACTCCGCGGCTGCGTCGTCTTCGGCGGGGGTTGACTCCTTGCTCGTAGTCGCCTGGGGAGCCGGCACGGCGGAGTCCCAACTCGGCGCCTCCGCCGGCGGCGCTTCCGTTAGCGGCTCCGGCCCGTCGGACCCGGGGGCGGCTGCCCAGGCAGACGGCGCCCCCGAACCATTGGATTGTCTCGCCGCCTCCTGTGCGAATCTCTTCGTATCGACGGGCTCCGCGACATCGGAAGCCTGCGCCGCGGGCTCGGCTGGCCCCTCGGCGGCAGTTTCCGGCTCGGCCGGCCGCGGCGCGGGCTCTGCCGCGGCAACGCGGCGCGGGCTGTGATCGCCGGCCTTCGGCTCGCCGGATTCCAGCGCCGGACCGGCAGGCTCGGGGACGTGCACGACGTCGCGGAGGTCGCGCTCATAGGTCCCGGCAAGCGAGAGCGGCGCATCCATCAGCACACTGCCGAGGATAGTGCCCTCTGAGAGCGCGAACATTTCGCCGAGCCGCTGCTCCGCGCCGGTAAGGGGCTCGGCGGCCCGCACGCACAGCAGCGTCGCGTCCACGATGGTCGAAAGGCTCAGCGTGTCCGTGTAGGCAAGCGCCGCCGGAGTATCGAACAGGACGTAGGAGGCCATTCCCCGTACGGCCGTGTTAAACTCCTGAAGCCGGGTAGAGCTGAACAGCTCCCACGGATTCGTGACCGACGAGCCGCTCGTGAGCACCCGCAGATTGCGGACGGGCGTGCTCTGCAGCGCGCGCTCGATCTCGCCCACGTCTGAGCGCTGCAGCACGTCCGAGAAGCCCACCTCGTTGCTCAGCTCGAATACACGGTGGAGCATCGGGCTCCGCAGGTTCGCGTCGACCAGGATCACGCTGTGGCCTGCCTGTGCCAGCGTGATGGCCAGGTTGGCCATCATCCGGGTGTTGCCCTGGCCCACTCGCGCGGAGAGCCCCATGATCGCGTGGTAGCGCCGGTTCTGGGCCGAGAGGACGTGCTGGCCGAGGAAGCGGTACGCTTCCGACTGTGGCGACAGCGGCCGCAGCTCTGCGACGCGTGCCCAGTCCAGGCTCGGCTCCTCCTCGCGCACCAGAGGTATCGCGGCGACCACGCGCGCCGGCAGAATCTCGTCCGCCTCCTGGACCGTCTTCAGCCGGCGGTCCGCGCTCTCCAGGGCTATCGCCAGGGAGACGGCGAGGAGCAGCGCAAGCAGCGATGCGATGCCGACCAGCTTGATCGCCCGGCCCGCGGTCGTGTTGACCGGTGGATTGGTGTCGCTGGCGTACTGCAGGACCGAGAGAGGATTCTGGCGCTCCGCCACGCCGAGATCGTCCTTGGCCTTATTGAGCCGCGCCGCCAGGCCGCTGCGAGCCTCCGACTTCTCGGCGATGATGACCGGCAGGTTGCCAAGCTTGCTGTTGACGCGCTTCAGCCGGTCCAGGTCGGCCTTGCGCTGCGCGATCGTCATGTCCTCGGATTGAATGAGCGCCTCGTCGGCCGCGATCTGATCCTGAATTGAGCGCTGCGGCTCCGGGCCGGTAACGACGGGCGCGCGCGGCTTCTTGACCTGGGTCGCGCGTAAGGCGGCCAGCTTTCCGGCGAGCTGTCCCCGCTCGGTGATGCGCGCGCTCAGCTCGGGGTAGCTGTCGTTGTACTTGGCGCGGAGACGGGCGATCTCTGTATCGAGGTCGTCGATCTGGCGGGAGATACGGTTCTCACGCTCGGTCGGAACGGGATCCGTCTCCTCGACGGGAGGCGGCGCGACGCTGGGTACGGCGCCGCCGAGTCGCGCCCGATTCTGCGCGATCCGCGCCGTGGCTTCGGCCTTGCTGGTCTGCGCGATCTCGATCTCTTTGGCAACGTCCTTCACCTGGCTCAGGAAGTCGCCGGGAATGATGTCGTTCTGGATGCAGTACCGGTCGTAACGGCTCTGAAGCGCCTGCAGCTCGTTATCGGCGGAGCGAATCTGTCCCTCCAGACCGCGAACGGTGCGAAGCGCATCCTTCGAGTTGCTCAGTCGGTTCTGCTCGATCAGGTTGTCCGCGAGAGCGTTGCCCATTGTCACCGCACGGCCGGGCTCGCTGTCGTAGTAGCGCAGCTCGAACATATGCGCGCCTGCGGCCTCGAACTCAATGTTCTCGGAAATGCCACGCAGGGGCGTGTCGACGTGGGCCTGAGCCGACGCGGCCGCCATAACCTTGTCATCGCGCGCCAGCACGCGGTACATGCTCGCCGCGCCGGGCGCATCCGCCTCGCCGATTTCAGGAACGCTGCGCATATCCGAGCGGCCCGTCGGCGTGATGAGGCGCACCGTCGCCATCCAGCGGGAGGGCATGAGCCGCGTAACGCCGTAGACGAGCACCGCCGTAATCAGCACGCTCCCGATGATGATCCACCTGCGTTTTTCGATGATCGCGAGCGCGCGCCGGAAATCCATTGATGTCACCCTGAGCGATTTCGGTCGGAAACCGTTATGCCGGGACGCAGACGGTTGCTTCGCCCAGCCCTGGCGCACCGCCGGCCGTACCTTGAATCGTACAGCCGCACGGTGATTCGTGCATTCGGCGCGCCGGCGAACCGCAGGCGACTATCGGCTTGCGGCGCCGACAGCGATCGGAACTCCACGCCGTTCGCGCGACGCAGAGCCGCGATGGACGGTTTCGCGCCGGTTTGAGTATCGGAACGGATTCGCCGCAAGTTTAGCCAATTTGCATCGAATCGTGGAAAAACGATAGGAGCGCGAGTGCACGAGCAGGCGACTGCATGCAAATTACGGACGGTAAGTTACGCGCACGAGAAGTTACGCCGCGCGATCGGCGTAGTTCCAACTTAACGAGCAATTGATCAGGAGCTTGCAGCACCATGACCGCGGCGATGTGGATGTTCGGAATCGCCTGGGCTTTGATCGTCTACACCTACGTCGGATTCCCCCTCGTTCTCGCCGCAATTGCCCGCTTCCTGGGCCGCACGTCCGGCCCCGCTCCCAGCCATACGAACGCCGCCGATCGCCTTACCGAGCCGCCGGACTGCCCAGCCGCACTGCCGAGCGTCGCGATGGTCGTCGCTGCGTTCAACGAGGAGGCGGTGCTCGCGGCCAAGCTCGCCAATACCTGGGCGATCGACTATCCGAGCGACCGGTTCGAGCTGTGGGTCGGGTCCGACGGCTCTACCGACAATACCGATACGATTCTGTCCGTCTGCCGTGACGCGCGACTGCGATTCACTCCCTTTGCGGCGCGGCGCGGCAAGATTTCAGTTCTGAACGACCTGATGGCGCAAGTGGACGCGGATATCGTGGTGATGTCGGACGCCAACACCTCGTACGCGCCGGACGCCGTGCACAAGCTGGTGGCCCATTTCGCCGACAGCCGCGTGGGCTGCGTCAGCGGCGAGCTGCGCCTGCTGCAGAACGGAGGCGTCTCCGGCGAGGGTCTCTACTGGCGCTACGAGAACTGGATCAAGCGCATGGAGAGCCGGCTCGGCTTTCTCATCGGCTGCAACGGCGGCATCTTCGCGATCCGGCGCGGCTGCTATGAGCCGCTACCGCCCTCGACGATCGTCGAAGACTTCGTGATGACGATGCGGATTTTGGAGCGCGGCTATCGCGTGGTGCTTGCGCCGGAAGCGCGGGCGTTCGAGCCGGCCTGCGGCAGCGCACGCGCCGAAATGGTCCGCAAGGTGCGGATCGGGGCCGGCGGCTTCCAGGCGCTGGGCCTCACGCGCCGCCTGCTGCTTCCCGGATTCGGCCTGCGGGCGTTCGCCTTCTGGGGCCACAAGGTGCTGCGCTGGCTGGTGCCCTTCTTCTGGCTTGCCGCCCTGGCCGCGAATGCGGCCCTTTCGGTCCTGCCCGCCTTCCGGCTGTTCCTGCTGCTTCAGGCGGCCGGAGTGGCGGTGGCGGCGCTGGCCTACGGACTGCCGGAGCGGATCCAGCTTCCGCGCTGGACACGCCCTATCAGCTACTTCTATCTGATGAACTGGTCGCTGTTCTTCGGCTTCGTGCGCTTCGTCACCCGGACTCAGCGCGTCACCTGGGACCGTGTCGCGCCCACGCCCGCCCCCGCTGCCGCCTCAAGCGAGATCGCGGCCTGACCGATTCGCTAAACGCAGCCACTGCCGCGGCGGTCGCATCGCACCCGCAGATTGCAGCCCTATCTACCTTCCTGCGTCGCCATTCCAGGCGATCGGCCTTGAGGCGCGAGATCGGGCGTCCGAACGTCCGCTGCCTCAAGCCTTTTCCAGCCCGTCTTGAACGTGCTTCGCATCAGCCCCTACCTGCGCGCCGCGACGAGACGCGTTCGGCGGCAATTCGTTGAAAAGTTCTAGGTTTTTTTCCATTAAATCACGCTTTATCGCTGAATCCGGCAGTTAGCCTAATGATTTGTGAATGATAGGTTGTTACAGTGTAGTTGAAGCGGCGCAGTACCAGAATTTCGCAATGCGCGATCGCCTTCCAGCGGGCGCCTCCGGGGACTGAGACGCCGGCCTTAACGAGCGGGCTTGTTCTTGAAAGAGGGTGATCAATGGACGAACTCTGTGGCGAGGCCACGGACGGCGCAGATGATGCGGCTGCGAAGTGGCTGCTGGAGTGGCTGAACGGCTACCTCTTGAGGCGGGGCTTCGGGTACGACGATACCGCGGACTGCGCGCAGATCCTGGCGATCTCGCTGGGTCGCGACCATGCGGCTGCCGTCCGCGAATGCATGGGCGGCACAAGGCCGGTCGCGTGGCTGCGGCGGTGCGCCGATAACGCCATGACGGACGCGATGCGGGTCCGCGCCCGAGACCAGCGGCGCGCCGGAGTTCCCTCGGGCGAGGCGGACCAATCCGCTCCCGGAGACGAGCAGGAGAATGGCTCGCCGCCCCTCTATGCGGGGTTGGCCCGCGACGAGGCGCACGTGGTCGTGCAGCGCGCGCTCGAGCGGCTGCGCCCGGAGGAACGCCGCCTGTTGCTCCGCGGTTATGTGGGCCAACGCACTTTCGTTGAGTTGGCGAAGGAGATGGGAAGCACGCCGGACGCGGTTCTAATGGCGGTAAAGCGGGCTGGCACGAAGGCGGCGGTCTACCTGCTCCGGGATGGCTTCGACCCTGACGAGTATCTCGCCCTGATGTCCTCCGCAGCCGCCCCCCCCCGCGCGAGCAAGCCGAAGTGGCGACCGGACGACGAGTGATGGAACGTTCGCGGAGCTACAGACCTTATTCTAAGCCTCAACGCGGGACGCTGCACCAGACGGTTAACCTCCCGCATCCGGCTGCCTGAGAAGTGGGCCGCGATACTAAAGATAAATGTTCGGATATGCTCGGCTGGATCGTTATCCGTGTGAGAGGGCCAAGTGTTAACGGAGGAGGTGCGAAGTGTACCGAAGCAAGAGGGCGTGGCTGTCTGGCGTGCTTGGCGTGCTCACATTCGTCGCAATCGCTGTCGTCGGCACGAAGGCGCTCGCAACGGCAAACGGCGGCTACACGGGCGACGGCTCGACCGAGAATCCGTACTGCTGCTGCAATTGCGGCTCCGGGATGGGTGAGGGCGGAAGTCTGTGCCAGGGATACTACGCTGAGTGGGTGCTTGGCCCAAGCGGGCCCACGTGTCAGTACAACGACACTAACGACGAGGACGCTTGCACCATCACGAACTTAAGGGCTGGATGCCCGTAATCGACCCGACGAAGCGGGCTGCTGCCCTGTCGCCCGCGGGCGCGGCCCGCACCCCTGGTTAGCGCTACTCGTCCTTCGGGCCGAGGACGTATCCTTTGTACATTCAGAAAGTACTCGGAAGGCCGTTGCGGCGTCGAGGCTTGGCGTAACTGGGCCGGTAGCGCGCCCTGGTCACCGCGAATGGCTCGCCGCGCCACAGATGACGGATGGAGGATGTATGATCGACGCTTCGCGATCCCGGTGGCGCACGGCACTAATCTATCTCACCGGGCCGCTAGTTGGCGGCTTTTTTGGCCTGCTTTTTGTCCTCTGCCTTTTTGTCCACAAGCAGCAGCTAGTGGGCGACAGAAAGCCATTGCTGCTTCATACCACAAGGCCCTCGGTTATCGGCGGCCAACGTGGTCTGTTCGGGAAGAAGGACGCCCCGTTCGTGTTGGTGGAATTCGCGGACTATCAGTGTGGCCCGTGTATCGCTACGTCTCAAAAGATCCATGCCATATTAGCGAAGTACAATGGTCGCCTGGCCTTTGCGTTCCGGAATTATCCGCTCACAAAGATCCACCAGGACGCGCTTCGGCTCGCTGTTATCGCTGAGGCCGCAGGCATTCAGAATCACTTTTGGGAAATGAGTGAAGGACTTTTCGCCCTAAGGGGTACAGTCGAATCCAGTCAGCTGTACCGGCTGGTGCGCGCGAGCCATCTGGATCGCAAGCGGTTCATGGAAGATTGCAAAGGCGCAGCTGCCCGCATCGTTGAACGCGATATCGCTGACGCTCGGGCGCTCAAACTGCCGGGAACTCCGTCCCTCATTTTGTGCTGCCCGGATGGCAAGGTGTACCTTTTGCATTCATTAAAACAGATAGCCGTGCTCATTGAGCAGCCAGCATCCCTAGGGGGCCTCGCGAATGGCGACAGTGCGATCTAGCAGGGACCGGGGCCGGCTCCGGGCGTGGTTTGCAATCGTGTTCATTCTCTGAATCGCAGCTGCGGTGGGTAAGGCTCGCGTCGACGCCTACCAGGCTGATGCAGCGCGCTCTGAGTCGGTGAGAGCGCTCTTTGCCGCGGCGGGAAACGGGCGGTTCGCCGAAGTGACCAGGCTAGTGCAGGCGGGCGCCGACGTCAATGCCGTCCACGGCGGCGGCACGATCCTCTGTTCCGCGCTCTGGCACAAGAATGTCGATTGCGCGTACTTTCTCCTCGCACACGGAGCTCGGACCGACTTGGATCACGGGCATCGAGTGGGAAACCTGCTCTGGAGCGCATGCAGCATTTCTGTAAAGGACCCAGAACAGAAAAAGAAGCTGCTCTCTATCGTAGAGCGGTTATTGCTTGACGGACAGGATGTGAATTGCCGCGACACTTCCGTCGGATATACGCCACTATTGGCGGCCGCGGACGTGAACAACGTCGCGGTCGCCAAGGAGCTTCTGGCGCATGGCGCAAAGGTTAATGTGGTGGATTTTGACGGGAACACCCCGCTAATCGCGGCAACGCGCAACGGTTCGGTCGACATGGTCACGCTACTCTTGGAGCACGGTGCAGACATGCGGGCCAGCAACGAATCCGGCCAAGCTCCGCTAGCCATTGCGCAAGCAAAGGGGTCCGGTGACATCGTTCGGATCCTACGCCACCCGTCGCTGCTAGCGTTGGAGAATCGCCATGCGAAACGCTGACATCGGCCGACGAAATCCGGCGCATGATGTTGAAATGATTGGTGGCGGGCCAGAAATGGAAGCCGGCCGTATACAGCGGGCCGCCGCAGACAAGACGGCCCACAGGCCGTTAGGGCGTCGGTTGACCGCCCTCCTGGTATCGATCCTCGTGCTTATCGCAGCCGCGGGGTCGTGGATTGCACGTCGAATTGGCACGCCTGAACGACTCACGGACGAACGTGAGGCTGCGGGAATCACCGGAGGCCTTATCGCTCATGGTCGGCTCTATTGGGTTAGTGGATCACGCTTCGCCGATGCCGGCAATGTGCCGCTGCCAGTCCTATCATGTCCGGTTTCCGGCGGCAGGCCTATCGTGGTTGGAACGGAGCCGCCGGCAACGTATTACGACGTGGTACCGCAGAGCAAGAGCGGTAGCGCCGCGCACTGGTCAGCCGCGTTCTGCGGCAACTCGATTTTGTATGTGACCAGGCAGATTCCTGGACCCGGTGAATACCCCGCAAACGAGTTGACGAATTCGCGGTCCTTGTGGCGGGCAGTCAATGGGGCGAAAGAGCCCGTCGGACGGCCGTTCGTGAGCCCACGCGCTGTGCGTATACCGCCAGCGCTTGTCCGTTCAATGCCGCTGGCCACTGGGCAGCCCGCAACTGTCGCGCGCCTCGATGCGGCGGGCGACGTGGCGCTCTTTTGCAGTGGTGTGTTCTGGCTGCAGGTCGTTCCGGAACGTGTTCGGATTGAGCGGAGCGAAACGTCGGTCGGGTCTGCGGCGCGCGAGCCGCACAGCAGGGCCAGCGTGGGGACGAAGCTCTTTCGCATCATCGTATCGGGCCATTGCGACGTAATGTACACCAAGATTCTAGGCGGCACGACCGGGAGGCTCGCGACCGGGCTTCCCCTCGACACGCGCTTCGAGGCTCGTGAAGACGGCATTTTCTGGACCGCGCCGCGACGTACGGGTGCTGACGGCGGGTTGCACGCCGTGAGACCCGCCGGGGGTGCACCTGAGACGGACCTCTTTTACGCAGGAGCCGACACAGGCGCCGTGGTCAAACTCGGCGGGTATGGAAGGGGCGTAACCGGCCCGTCGTGTGAATATTGCGGGCGGATTTACTGGTTTCACGCCGAACGGTTCGGTGGGCCTGGCGCGCTCATGAGTGCCAACCTTGACGGATCCGGCATCCGGGAGGAATTTGGGAAATTTCAGACACCGTGGTCACTCGACACACCTGACCTGATCGCGGCCAGGCCCGACGGCATCTACGGCGTCCTCAGTAGATTAGACGCTGGCGGCCACAAGATGGCGCCAACCGTCTGTCGTATTCGCCCGGGTCACACCGCTCTAATCGACCACGAAAGGATGCTTCCGCCTGCGGCCGCGAATTTCCGACTTGACGGCGATTTCGTTTACTTTACAGCGCCTGAAGAATCGCGCAATGCTATCCAGGCTTATGTCGAAAATAGCGCGTCGGGGCAGTCGGTCGCTCGCCTTTATAGAACGGCACTTAAGTAGCTTTCGCGGCGACGCCTCTGGGAGACGGCAAGAACGATGTCGCTCGCGGCCGTGCCCTGACGGCGGCGCAGGCACATAGCGGTCCGTTCGCAGCGCCCGTCCCTCCGATCGTTTCGATCGTGGCAAACCCTCAATCAGGTTCACGCATCGCATGACGGCCCGCAGCCGAGTCGGCCTTCGCGCCCGGTTGGACGGAGCCACCTGTGAACTGCGGCTCCTACGCTTTGCCGAGCCGGTGGCAGAGGAACTGGGGCTGGCCGAGGAACGCCGACGCGACGGTCTCGCGCTCCAGCGTCAGGCCGTGCCGCCGGTAGAAGCGGCGCAGGCGGCCGCGCGTCTGGCAGAGGGTATCGCCGAGGAAGCCCGGCAGGCGCCGGCCGGAGAGGCCGTAGCAGAGCGTGTTCGCGAGCATGCGCGCGCCGTAGACACGGGTCTTCAACCGGTCGCCGCGCAGCAGGTAGTCCAGGCCGTAGCCCAGGCCGTGGTAGGTCGCGTAGACCGTGCCGCCCGGCCTGAGCAGCCTGGCCCACTCCGCGATCGCCTTCCGCTCGTCCGTATAGGGCACCACCACGCTGCAAACGATCCGATCGAACGACGCGTCCGGGAACGGCAGCTGCTCCGCCGCGCCGCGGACCGCCTCGATACCACGGGCGCGGCACCCCGCGACCAGCGCCTCGTCGATCTCGACGCCCACGACGTCGCAGCCGAGCGCGGCCAGCTCGATGCAGAGATCCCCCTGCCCGCACCCCACGTCCAGCGTCCGCTGCCCACCCTGCGCGCCGCTCGTGAGAAACCGGCGGCATAGGACGAACGGCGGCTCCGATAGAGGCGTGGCGCCGAGGAGCGATTGCGGAGGGGATTCCATGGTGCGATTATCGGCGGACGGCGAGCGCGCGCTTAGCGGCCGTTTACCATCCGCGCGACACGATCCACTCCCGCCGGCAGATGCCGGCATGGCGCGGAGCCGGCGTCAGTCGTAGTTGAGCTGCTCCTCGATCAGCCTGCGGCGCATATTCTTGAGGGCATGGCGCAGCGTCGAGCGCGCGGTCGCGAGGCGGATGTTGAGCCGCTCCGCGATCTCGTCGAACGAGCGGGATTCGTAGTATCGCCAGATCACGACCTGGCGCTGGCGCTGCGAAAGCTGCGAGATGGCATGCGGCAGGCCGGCCTGGACTTTCTGAAGCATCATCGCATCATCCCACTTGGCGCTCACATCCTCGGAGGTGGGGATTGCGCGCGAGACGCTCTCGACCTCGAGGCTTATCTCCCGCTTGTGACGCCGCCACTGGCGCCTCACGAAGCTGTAGACGGAGTAGGCGAGCTGGTGGACCAAGTAGGGCCGCAGTGGAATCCCGCGGCTGGGATCGTAGGCACGGACGAGGGCGCAGAACCTGCAGTAGATTTCGCCGTAGAGATCCTCCCGCAGCTCCGGCTCGTCGCCGTACTGGCGGATCAGGCGCTGCACCAGTGGCTGGAATTCCGCGAAGAGCGCGTCGCAATCGGCATCGGGGCGGTGGGCGGACGGCTGGACCGCCGCGAGCGGCAGATCTCGCCACAGGCGAGGCGACGCGGCAGAAGCAGCAGCAGCCGGCCGCGCTTCGTGGTCTACGTGAGCCGAAACGAGATTAGTGCACGGATCAGTTGTTTGCATGGCATCGTGACGCAGGCGGCCATCCTGGGACCGCCGTATTCTGACGAATATGCTCGATATTATTCCCGTATCGGTTTCGAGGAAGCAAGGGACCACAGGCCGTTATCCGCGGTATCTGGAGGGGACTTTAGTACCGAGTAGTTATACCGTGGACGGCGTTTTCGTACCGATTTTCGCTTGTGCCCGTCCGTTGGCACGATGCTTGACATCTGGTGTTCCGCCGGCCGGATTCGGCAGGAAACCGACGACGGCGCGCGGAATACAGCGGCATATCGAGGATTTCAACCACGGGCCAGGCCTGATGGACAGCGACCTCCGCCCGCGCTCCGCCGGAGCCGGGCGAGGACGAAGCTGGACAGCGAATGTCGCGGCTTCACACGTCGGGCCGGCCAGTCAAGGGAGGACGGACAACGCCATGTCTGCAACCGAGGGCCGCGCGGTCCTGCTGAATGAGGCGGGAAGCCCCGCAACTCTGGAGACAATTCTTGTGGACGCGCCGGGACCGGGCGAGGTCCTGGTCCGCGTGGTCGCCAGCGGCGTCTGCCACACGGATCTCACCATCAAGAACCTGAAGGGAAACGGCATGCCGTTCCCGATCGTCCTCGGACACGAGGGCGCGGGCTACGTGGAGCAGGTAGGAGACGGCGTGACGCACCTGGCGCCCGGCGATCCGGTGGTGATCGCCTACCGCGCGCCGTGCGAGCAGTGCCCGGCCTGCCGGCGCGGAGATCCTCGCCACTGCTACGCGGCCCTCCGGCCGAAGCCGCGCATCCGGCGCGCGCGCGACGGCGCCCAGTGCTCGCAGGTGCTGCGCTGCGGCACGTTCTCTACGCATACGGTGGTTCACGGCAAGGCCGCGGTAAAGATGCCGGCGGACATGCCCCTGGAGAAGGCCTGCCTGATCGCCTGCGGCGTGGTGACCGGCGTCGGCGCGACGTTCAACACGACAAAAGTGTTTCCCGGCGCGAGCGTGGCCGTGGTAGGCTGCGGCGGCGTGGGACTGAGCGTCATTCAGGGCGCGCGGCTGGCGCACGCGAAGCAGATCATCGCCGTGGACGTGAATCCCGTCAAGCTGCAGTGGGCCAAGGACTTCGGCGCGACGCATCTGGTCGATGCGCGCGACGGCGATCCTGTCGCGGCCGTGCGCGGCCTCGTCGCCGACGACTGGCCGGGCTATGAGGGCGGCGTCGACTTCGCGTACGAGGCGACCGGGCTGATGAAGTGCATCGAGCAGTGCGTCCGCATGGTCAACTATAACGGCACGGCCTGCACGATCGGCTTCCCGGCTTCGACGGACGAGGTGACCCTTAACGTCGGCAATATGGACACGGGCGTCTACTGGAACAAGGTGAACCTCACCGTGTGCCATGCCGGCGACACGCTGCCGTCCGCGGACTTCCCCGTCCTGGCGAACTACTACCTGAACGGGAAGCTCAACCTCGACCAGATGGTCACAAGCGAAATCACGCTGAACGACGTCGAGGCCGCGTTCCACGAGATGGAGACCGGCAACGTGATCCGCTCCGTGATCCGGATGTAGTGCCTGCGCGGATTTGGATGCTGGCCCTGGCAGCCCTCGTTATCGCGGGCTGCAACTCCGGCGGCAAGGCGCCTGCCGCCGTCCGCCATCCGTCCGGCGCGCCCGCGATCGATGCGCATGGCGTCCGCTTCGAGGAGATCGCGGCGGCGGCCGGCATCGGGTACCGCTATCCGCAACAGCCGCGGCC
The DNA here is from genome assembly GCA_035295045.1 of Chthonomonadaceae bacterium. GTDB lineage: Bacteria > Armatimonadota > Chthonomonadetes > Chthonomonadales > Chthonomonadaceae > DATGJU01. Next base: position 1,354 of record DATGJU010000644.1, on the reverse strand, counting down.
GATGCGCAACCTGGAGGCGTTCGGCTGCGGCTGCGCCTTCTTCGACTTCGACGACGACGGCTGGCAGGACATACTGCTCGTTACGGCGCCGCATCCCATCCTCTACCGGAATCGCGGCAACGGGACGTTCGAGGACGTGACGGCCGCGAGCGGCCTCGACCGCGTGACCGGAGACTGGAAGGGCTGCGCGATCGGGGACTACGACGGCGACGGCCGGCTCGACATTCTCCTCACCGGCTTCCGGTGCCTTCGCCTGTTGCGCAACCTCGACGGCCGCCGCTTCGCCGACGTGACGCGCCAGGCGGGCCTCGACCCCGCGAACCATAACCACTGGGGCGCAAGCGCGGGCTTCATGGACCTGGACGGTTCCGGCCGGCTGGCGCTCGTTATCCTCAACTATGTGATCTTCGGCCCTAAGGAGCCGCAGTACTGCGAGCTCATTCCGGGCATCCGCAGCGGCTGCCCGCCCATCTCGTACCGGCCGGAGTATCCGGAGCTCTGGGAGAACACCGGCGGCCGCTTCCGCGACATTACCGCGACCTGCGGCTTGAAGGGCGCCGACGGGCGCTGGACGGTTCACGGCAAGGCACTGGTGGTCGCCTTCAGCGACTACGATAACGACGGCCGGCTCGACTTCTATATCGGAAACGACGGCACGCCCGCGGAGCTGATGCACAATCGCGGCCATCTGAAGTTCACCAACGAGGCGCTGAACCTGGGAGTCGCGCTCGGAGTGAACAATCAGGCGCAGGCCTCGATGGGCGCGGACTGGGCCGACTTCAACCGCGACGGCAGGCTGGACCTCGCCAACTCCGCCTTCTCCGACGAGCCCTATTCGCTCTACAAGAACAACGGCGCCTATTTCGAGAACGTGAGCACGCAGACCGGCCTCGCGGAGCTGACGCGCAAGCCGCTGGGATTCGGCACCAAGTTCCTGGACGTGGACAACGACGGCTATCCCGACCTGGTCTTCGCGAACGGCCACGTGTACGATAACGTCAACCGGGTCGACCCGGCGAGTACCTTCCGGCAGCCTACGCTGCTGCTGCGGAACCGGGATGGCCATGCGCTCGACAGCATCGGGCCGGCGGCCGGGCCGGCCTTCGCGCGGCCCATCCTGGGCCGCGGGCTGGCGACCGCGGATTTCGACAACGACGGCAGGATGGATATACTGATCGTGGATTACGAGGGAGCGCCCCTGCTGCTGCACAACGTGAGCAGGCCCGTCGGACACTGGATCGAGCTGGACCTGCGCGGCCGGGCGCCGAACCGCTTCGCGTACGGGGCGCGGGTCACGGCGCACTCCGGCAAGGAGACCTGGGTCGGCGAAGTGTCGCCGGCATCCAGCTACCTC
>DATGJU010000643.1:0-6331 GCA_035295045.1 Chthonomonadaceae bacterium | reverse complement strand
GATAAGACACTTCAACGGCATCCAGCGATTCCAGGATTGGGCGGAGGGCACGGTGCGTAAGTACCTGAACTATATCGTTTTCGGCGTGATCGTGTGTGCGGTCGTCGCCTTCGCCATCTACCATACGCAGCATATCCGGTCGCTCATCGACGCGATGTCCGGCAGCGATCCGAAAGCGCAGGAGCAGGCCGCCCTCGAGCTGGTCCAGGGCGAGCAGTTTATCGATACCGTCACGGGCGAGCCTGTGAAAACGCGCGTCAAGGCGGCCGAGAGCCTCGAATTCGTTGCGAACGATAAATCGATCAAGAAGGGTCCTGAGAAGGACGCGCCGGACTATCGCGCGAACGCGATCAACCAGGCGGTCGCCATGCTCAAGGACCTGGACAAGCCGGTGCGGGACCGCGCGGTATTGACGCTTCAGCGCTCAGGCGCCAGCTCGGCCGCGAACCTCGCGGCGCTCGTGTCCGGGCTGAAGGACGGCGACAACTACGTCCGGAAGGGAACGAAGGCGGCGCTGACCGATCCGGTGAACGGCATCGGCCCAAAGCTCGACCCGGCGGACGGCATTGACGTCATCAAGGCGGTCGTAGACCTGATGAAGAAGGAGGCGGGCGCGCGCGGACCCGGCGGGGATGTGCTGGCCTCCGACCTGTTCAAGAAGGACGGCGGTGAAAAGCGCAGCGGGGACCTCCTCATAGCGCAGCTTGGCGACAGCGATGGCGGCGTGCGCCAGGGTGCGGCGGACGCGCTCGGCAAGCTTGGATACAGGCCGGCGGTCGAGCCACTCACGAAGGCGATGCACTCCGATTCTGATCCGCAGGTCCGGCGCGTGGCCATAGGCGCGCTGGCGCTGATCGCGGATCCTGCTTGCGAGCAGACACTGGTAGTGGCGCTGAACGACACGAACGCCGACAACGAGGCGCGCGCGCAGGCGGCGAGCGGCCTGGGCCGCCTGGCGACGCCGCGAGCCGTCGGGGCGCTCATCAAGACGCTGGACGACGACGATCTCAAGCTGCGCTCGGCGGCGGTCGCGGCGCTCGCGCACGCGGCGCGGCCGGATCCGAACGCGCCGGTCAATCGCGCCGTCCTCGCCGACCTCGTCTCGGCTCTCCAGGGCAAGAGCGACGACGCCCGCACGGGCGCCGCCGCCGCCTTCGTCTCACTGCACGCCACGGAGGCCAATGGACCGTTGATCGTCGTTCTTAAGGACACGGCGCGCGACAGCGACGCTCGAACGGCCGCTGCCACGGCGCTCGGTTTCCCGGGCAACGCGCCGGCAGTCGATCCGCTCGTTCAGGCTCTGCACGATCCTGACGGCGACGTGGACACGGCCGCCCGCGACGCGCTAGCCGCGATCGGTCCGGCGGCGGTCGAGCCGCTCATCTCCGTAATGCAGACCGACGGAGCCGAGGCCTACTACGCGACGCAGGCGCTGGCAAGCCAGGGCGCCGCGGCGATTCCGGCGCTGCAGCGCGTGGCGGACGGCAATAACCGCACGGCGCAGCACTGGGCTGCAGTCGCGCTCGGGTCGCTCAGCAGCTCCGGCGTCCGCAACGCCCGGCCCCTGCTGGTAAAGCTTGCGAAAAGCACAGACGATGATGTACAATACGTTGCGAATGAGCAGCTCCACCGTCTTGATATGCATTAGCGGCAGCGCGGCCCATCAAGTCAAGGAGGAGTCCCGCATCCGTTCGGTGTATTGCATCGTCACCTAATGCGGTGCATCCGCCGCGCAACACTATGGATTCCTGAACGAATCCCTTAATCGCTCGCTCCGTGCATCGAACTCGTTCATCAAAAAGGAGATTTCCCAATGATCAATGCGCGTAAGGCCGGTCTGGCCCTGGCAGCGCTGTTCAGCGCTGTGGTCGTGGTTCCCGTTCTCGCCGACGGCGCCTCGGACTTCCAGTCCAACGCCAAGAAGGCCACCTCCACGCTCGATCAGATCGCTCAGGCGATCGACGGCATTCATGCGCGCGTCGCGGCCGGCGGCGGCTCGAGCGCGAGCAGCGGCGCCCAGCAGGTCGCGGACACCGAGGAGACGATGAAGTGCCCGGTTTGCGGCATGACCATGACGGCCAAGGCGTCCGGCAAGAACACCAAGTCGGTCACGATCAAGGGCAAGACCTACTACTGCTGCGCGGGCTGCAACATGACCAGCATCGCGGACAAGCCCGCCAACGGCGCCCGGCGCAACGGCGCCCGGCGGCAGCGCCAGCCAGCGCCCAAGCAGTAACACCCCACGGTCCGGGAACTCCGGTCCAATCGCCTCTTCCTCCGGCTCCCGCGCGCTTGCGCGGGGGCCGGATTTGATTTACGGTGTCACCGCGCATGAACCCCGCGGACAGCGCCCGGCGTTCGGCACTGCACGCCGGCGCCAGGCCAGCGGAGCGGACCGTCGGACCCTAACCGATCGACGCTTGCGCCGGTGCAGCGGGCGAATCCAGAGCCGCGGACATGATGGCGCTCAGTTTTGTAAGTCCGTCTTTGGCCCACGGCAGGCGCAGGACAAGCCGCAGTCGGCCCAGCATCTCCTCTCCGAAGTCGATCGACTGGTGGGTCGCCCGCTGCCCGGGCGTCGAGTCCTGGAGCCAGAAGAGGACCACCACCAGGTATAGCGCGTAGAACAGCACCGCGAGCGCCTCCGCCACGTCGGGCCGCGGAGCGTCCGTTGCACGCGTCACGATCGCGCGAAAGATGGCGATCATTCGGTGGCGCAGCGGCGCCGCGTCCTGACCGAGAACCTGCGTCGCGCTGCCGGGGGTGAGGCCCGCCGAGGTCAGACCGACGAGCGCCCCGCGATTGGCCTCCAGGCGGGCAAAATCTCCTCGGATCGCCCGCGCCCAGCGTTCCGCAAGCGGGCCGGGAGGCAGCGATTCGACCTCGCCCGCCAGCTCTGTCACCATGCGTTCGTATTGCGCCAGCACCATGGCGTCTTTACTCTTGAAGTACCGGTATGCGAGGCCGGGCGAGCAGTCCGCGCGAGTTGCAATTTCTCGCATGGTGGTCTGCGCGTAACCCTTCTCTGCAAACAGCACCAACGCCGCCGCGAGAATCCGCTCGCGCGTCTGGGCACTCTTCGAGCTTCGCCGCTGCGCCAAAGTCGTCCCCTTTACATAATTTTTTGAACACGTTTATTTTACCGCTTGAAGTTCGGCGTCCGTCGGGTAGAATAAAAATGAATGCGTTCACTTTTGTTGCCGGAGGTGGCGATGAAAGACGTGGCGATCATCGGAGGGGGAATCGCCGGTTTCGCGACTGCTGCGCGTCTGCAGGCGCTCGGCCTCTCGACATGCATCTTCGAAGCGCACGGACAGCCCGGAGGATGCGCGGGTTTCTATCGGCGCAAGGGGTTTGCATTCGATGTCGGCGCGACCACCCTGGTGGATTTCGAGCCGGGCGGCGTTGGCGGCGAACTCTTGCAAGCCATCGGCATGCCCGCTCCGCCCGGCGAAGCCCTGCCGGGCTATGTCGCATGGCTCCCGGATCGCGCCGTCACGCTCTATCGCGACAGCGCGTCCTGGGCGGCGGAACGACTCCGCAGTCTTGGCGATACACAGGCGCTCCGCCGCCTCTGGTCGCTGCTGGACCGACTTGCCGCCGCATTCTGGAGCGCAAGCCGCAACGGGATGAAGCTGCCCATCCAGAGCCCCGCAGATATCCTACGCGCGATACGCGCAATCGGCCTGCCCTGCCTCCCGCTTGCCCGCTACGCCACCTGGACTCTGGGTGACGCTCTGCGCGCCTGCGGCCTACGCGAGGATGGGCCGCTGGTCGCGCTGCTCTCAATGCTCGTCGAAGACACGGTCCACAGCAGCGTCGACGAGGCTCCGCTCATAAACGCGGCTCTGGGCATAACCATTCGCGGAGCGGGGCTGACGCGCTGCCGGGGCGGCATGTGGGGATTCTGGCGGCGATTCCTTGCTCACTACCGGGAGATGGGCGGGCAGGTGTTTCTCGGCTGCCCGGTGGAGAGTGTCGAAGGCGTCCCGGGCCGTTATCGGGTCCAGTCGCGACGCGGCGTGGTCATCGCATCGCAGGTTGTCAGCGCCCTGCCTGCCGCGCTCACCGCGTGCCTCGCTCCGCCTCCCATCGCGCGCGCCTTGCAGCCGTACCTGCGCCGGGATGCCGACGCGCAAGGCGGGGCGATCGTGTCGTTTCTCGGTGTTCCTGAAGCGGAGGTCGGCGGACAGGCATTCACGCATCACCAGCTGTTTCACGACTACTCGCTGCCGCTTGGCAACGGCAACAACATGTTCGTGTCCGTCTCCGCTCCGGATGATACGGAGAGCGCTCCCGCCGGGTACCGCGCGGTGATGCTCTCGACCCACTGCGAGCTGGCGGACTGGGAGGATCTTAGCGGCGCCGAATATGCGGCCCGGAAGGCCGAAGCGGGCGCGCGCCTGATCGCCCTGGCTCGGCGAGTGTATCCCGGGCTCGGAAACGCCGCAGAGTTCACGGATATCGGCACTCCCCGCACTTACGCGCGCTTTACTCGGCGTCCGCGGGGCGCAGTCGGAGGGGTGCGGCAAAACCTGGGCAACGCCAATAACAACGCGGTGCCGCACAGTCTGGGGATGCCTGGATTCTGGCTCGTCGGCGACACCACGTGGCCGGGACTCGGCACCGTCGCCTGCGTGCTGGGGAGCCGCCTGGTCGCCGAAGAGGTAGGTCGGGCGTCGTTCAGCGCTTCCCGCCCTCTACACTTCGGAGGACACTGATGCAGCGCGCTTCCACGAAGACTCCCGGCCTGCCCGGGCTGGACGAGCTGGGCCGCGACTTGCTGGCCACCACGCCGCGCCAGCGCTGCATCTCATTCCTCCGTCCCTGCGCCGGCCTCGCGGCCTACTCCGTCGCGGCGACCCTTCGCCTGTGGTGGCTGACGCCATTCCTGGTCTTTCTGGTCTTTGTCGCGGTCGTGACCGTAACGCACGATGTCGTGCATGGCTGCCTGGGGCTTAACCGGCGTCAAACCGAATGGGCTCTCTTCTGCTGCGGTGCCTTCCTGCTGGAAAGCGGCCATGCTTACCGTTCCACCCACCTCCAGCACCATCGCCTCTTTCCACACGGCGATGATCCCGAGGGCGATCCGGCTCGCATGTCGCTGTGGCGGGCCATCTGCATAGGCCCAGCGTTTCTGCCGCGACTCTGGATCTGGGCCTTTCGCCAAAATCGAAACCGACCCGATCAGCGTCGCTGGCTGCTGGCCGAAGCGGCCTTCGCGCTGGCAGCGGCACTGGCCGGCCTGTTGCTATGGCGCGCCTGTCCCGCGATACTCCTGTACGTGGCCATGGTGGTCGCCGGGAGTTGGGTCTATCCTCTGCTTACAGTACATCTGCCCCATCGTAACTTCGGCGACTCGCCGCTCACGCAGACACATACTCTTCGCGGTCGATTCATTCCCGCCCTATTCCTCGAGCTTACGTACCATCTGGAGCACCATCTGTACCCGCAGGTCCCAAGCCATCATCTGGCGGAGCTGTCCCGTCGCCTCGACCCCGTCTTCGCGCGGGCCGGAGTCCGCCCGCGCCATGTCCCTTGAGGCCGTTTGACAGGCACGCCGCGCCTCCAAATTGAAATCGGTGAGCGCGGCAGCTCCGATCGATCGCTTCGACCCGCGCCCGCAGCGCTGGTCGGCGACCACTGGGACCGCGGCACAAACAGCCGATGGCGATAGGCTGCGCCCCGTAGGCTACTTCTTGGTCGTCACTGTGAGCGACAGCGGGGCGACGAACCAGACCTTCATCACGAAGTTGACGCTCACGTTCGCCATTACGGCGAGCGGCCAGTTCGCGATCGGTTTCGCGTCCCCGGCAGCCTTGAGCGTGACCTGTCCCTTGGTCTGATTCTCCGGGATCGTCGCGCCGTCGTCCACGGTGATTCCCGGCGGCAGCGGATTGGTGAAGACGCCGCCGAGGTGGTTCACGCGCAGATCCAGCGTGACCGGTTTCGTGTAGCCGTTGTTGCGCTTTATCTCCACATCGATCTTGAGCGTCTGGCCTGGCGCGATCGTAATGTCCGGCTTCGGCAGGATGACCTCCAGGTCGTTCGTCTCCGTGACCGAAACCGCCTGTGTCTCCACGTCGTAAAGGCCGCGGCCGCCGCCGGGCAGATAGACCTCGGTCATCGGCACCGCAGTGCGCGTTGCTTCGGCCGGCTTGCCGTCCGCGCCGGGCAGCATGGCAGTGCCGATCACCCGGACGCGCCCCATCTCCTGCTTGGCGTCCGGCGCCGCAGTCAGTATGACCACTCCCTGCGACATCTCGGCGGGGATCGTCAGCGGTGAGGCGGTGACGCCGGGCGGCAGGCCGGTCAACTGCACCTTGACTTC
>DATGJU010000642.1:0-19374 GCA_035295045.1 Chthonomonadaceae bacterium | reverse complement strand
CACGTGCAACTGGCCGCGAGAAATAGCCGCCGCGCCGCCTGCTGGCGCCCACGTGGTGACTCCGGCGAGGTCACGTTCAACCGGACGCGACAACTAGCTACGGGAGCACGTTCGCGTATGCTCGGGAGCCGGATAGAGGATTGCCGGTTGGTCCGGTCTAACTTACACGCAACATTGGTTGACGACGGCTTTGCACGCTGTCGGTCTCCTCATGCCAATCGACGATCTGGGATCACAAAGGGAGCAATGGGCATGTTTCGGACAACTCGAATTTCTCGCGCGGCGGCCATCGCATTGTGCGTCGCTGCCCTGGTAATGGCCTCCGTGCCCGCGACCGCGGCGCCGAGCGCCGCGATGTACGCAAAGTGCGCGAAGGCCTGCGCGGACTGCATGGCCTCCTGCAAGGAGTGCAACACCCACTGCGAGGGGATGATAAAGTCGGGGATGAAGGAGCACGTCAAGAGCGCCGCAATAAGTGCCGACTGCCGCGACATCTGCGATACCGCGGCGAGGGTCTGCGCCCGTAAGGGGCCGATGACCGCGGCTGCCTGCCGTGCCTGCATGGAGGCCTGCGACGCGTGCGGCGCCGAGTGCAGGAAGTATCCGAAGATGAAGCCGATGGCGGACTGCGCGAAGTCCTGCGCAGCCTGCTCGGCCGCCTGCAAGGAGATGATCGCCGTTCTGAAGTAGCCCGATCGGCAAATTCGCCGGGCTGGCGCGCCGCCCAAGCAAGCGCGCTTGCCCGCCGGCAGCGTCCAGGGGGCGCGGTATGCGGGGGTGATGAGCCGCTGCGCCTCGGCATCGCCGATGATCTCCCACTTGGCGTCGTCCCAGCGGAGCTGGCGGCCGAGATGCAGCGAAAGGTGCGCCAGGTTCATCGCCGTGTGCATCGGCAGCTGCCGGGAGAAGCTGCAGGAGCACTCCGTGCGCGACTTGACGGACTCGATGAACTCCCAAAGCTGGCCGGGTGACGGCGGAACGCTCTGCGGATACTCCGCGACTATCGAGTTGCCGTCGCGGTCCAGCACCTCCGGCGTGCCATAGTTCACGATCGTCAGCGTCGCCTCCTTGCCGTGAAAGACAATCCCGTTGTGGCGGCCCTTGTGCGGCAGCCCGACTCCGAAGTGGAAGCTGTTCGCCTGCAGCATCGTAAATGTAGCCGTCTTGTCCGGGTACTCCCAGAGGACGTTCATCGTGTCCGGCACGTCGGCGATGGACTCGGTCGCGTACCGGCCGCCGACCGCGGCCACCGAGAGCGGCGCGGGCAGCTCCAGCGCCCAGAACGGCAGCTCGACGATGTGCGGGCCGAGCTCGTGCAGCCAGCTATCCACATAGTCCTTGAAGTACCGGTGCATGCCGTCGCGGAAGCGGCCGATGTTGAACGGGACCTCGGGCGCTGGACCGAGCCACATGTCCCAGTCCAGCCCGGCCGGCGGCAGCGAGTCTTCCGGCCGGCCGAGGCCCTCCGAGTCGTCGTTCATCGTCGTAAAGCTGGTCACCGAGGAGATCGCGCCGAGCGCTCCCGAGCGAACGATGTCGACGCACTTGCGGTAGTTCTCGGTCGCGTGGATCTGCGTGCCGACCTGCGTAATGCGCCCATTCCTCTCGGCGGAGTGCGCCATGAGCCGGCCCTCGGTGGGGAACCGGCACATCGGCTTCTCGCAGTAGACATCCTTGCCCGCGTCGATCGCCGCCAGCGAGATCAGCGCGTGCCAGTGAGGCGGCGTCGCCACGAACACGGCGTCGAGCGACCGATCGTCCAGAAGGTCGCGAAAGTCGTGGTACGGCCTGGCGCGCCCGTCCGTGAACGCCACCGCCCGATCCAGGTGCGGCTCATACACGTCGCACACCGCGCCGATCTCCACGTCGTCAAAGCTCTTCGCCTCCTTCATCAGCGCGCCAAGACCCCTGCCGGCGACCCCAACGACTCCCACAACTACCTTCTCGTTCGCAGACGTACCCATGCTTCCCTGCTCCCCATCCGGCCCGTCGCCGGGCCGGTCCAGCCAAGTCATTGCGGACGGGTTCCCCGCGCCCGCGCAGATTTCCTGCCGGTTAAGCCGGCTGACTCGCCGATCTCCACCTGCCGAGCAGCGCCCGCGTGCCGCCATTTACGGCCGCTGCCAGCGCCCGATGGGTTCGCTCTGAGGAGCGGGTCAGCCCCCATGACCGTCGTTCACCGCGACTGCAAGATAGCGCCCAGAATTGGGGGTTGGGGGGCGAACTCAGAACAGGGGGTTGGCGGGCGAGCGCAAGGCTGGCGGAATGAGACCGACTTCATATCAGTCGTTCGTCGCACATGCACGAATTCCCCACGAGACGAGTCGTTGGTGCCGCTCGCGCATCGACAGAGGGCCATGGCAAGTCCTCCGCGCGAGGTAAAATGGAACGTCGGCGAAAAGGGGCGTTCGGATGACCATCACAGAGGCTTTGGAGCGGCAAGCGGATACCCTCGGCATCAGGCTCGAAGTCGTGAACGGCCTGCCGGTATGGGAGCCTGCGCCGGTCATCCGGCATCAGCGCGTCACGGACCGAATCCGCCGGAGCATCCGGCCCACAACGGGCGGGGACGGCTGCGGCTGCATCCACTACGCCGACATCACCATACTTTTCCCCGATGGCTCGATGAAACGGCCGGACATCTCGATCTTCTGCCAGGAGCCGACGGAGGACGACACCGCGTGCCGCACGATACCGGATGCCGTCATCGAGGTCTTGAGCAAGGGGTACGAGAAGAAGGATACCGAAGTCAGCTTGCCGTTCTATCTTGAACAGGGGATAGCGGACATCATTGTGATAGACCCGGCCACCGGCCGGGTGACCCACCACCGACGCGGCGAAATCCGCGAGTACCAGTCGCCCGCGGAGCTAACTCTGCAGTGCGGCTGCCTCTTGACGGAGTAAGCGGTGGAAGGCGATCAAACGCCGGCAAACTCCGGGCCGTAGGAAACGAAGCCCGTTACGCCGTCGAAGGCGTCAGCGGCGCGGCCAATCACCTGGAATGCCTCCGAACCGCCATGCTCCCATAGGATGCCGCGCCGAGCCGCGTTCTCGAAGCCGAATCTCCCGTAGAACTCCGGGCTCCCCAGCACGACCACGATGTCGTTCCCGTGCTTGAAAGTCGCCTCCAGGCCCGCGCGCACCAGCGCGGAGCCGATTCCCGTTCGTTGGAAGTCCGGGTGAACGGCAAGAGGGGCCAAACCCTGCGCCGGAATCCGGCGGCCCTCGCTCCGGACTTCCACCGGGCTAAACCCGACGAACCCGACCACCCGCCCCCCGACTTCGGCGCTCAGGGCGAGAGTCAGGTGTCCGTTCTGGCGCAGCGCATCGACGAGGTCGGCCTCGCTGGGACGGTGAAAAGCCTGCTCCAGCACGTGGCGCACGGAGCCGAAGTCCGATGCCTCGCATATCCGCGCATCCATAACGCCGGCTATCGCCGCGCGTCCAGCCCGAACCAGTGGTGAATCCAACCGCCGGGCGCCGTGGACGTGACGACGACGCGGTCCACCAGCCGCTCGAACCGCAGCGGGTGGCCGTTCTCATCCGCCAGGTAGCGCGGCTCCATAATCCCGGCCGCGACCAGCGCCTCCAGCGAGGCCGGAAGCGCATCGAACGCCAGCCGATACGCGTAGACGGCGCGCCCAATCCCCAGCCGGATGAAGTGCGCCTCGTTGTCGTTCTTCACCTCCCGGATGGCCTTTGGCGGCAGCTTGAGCAGGCGCAGCGCCTCGATCGCCAGCGGTCCGGTCTTGCCGAATGCGTCGGCGCGCGCCCGGAACGCCAGCGTGTGCTCGCCCGCCGCCAGGTCCAGCGTCCCGAGCAACAGACTCGCTTCATCCTCCTCGCGCGCCCCGAACTCCACTGCGTGAAGCGCGGCCTCGTCGTCAATCGCCACGTCGAAAACGCCGTAGCCCGGCGCCTTGAGCGCCACCAGCCGGACGGCGCATCGCCCGGCCTCTCGGACCGTGAACGGCAGCGTGAGTGTCGCTCCCTCCGCCGTGGCGGGCCAGAATAGCGCCGGCCGGCCGCCGAAGAAGCCGGTCGTCTGGATTTCGACCGGCGGCGCGGCGGCTCCGGCCGCCGAAGAAGCCTCGGCCAATTCGACCCTCGCGAAGCGGAACTGGCGCACGAGGAGCTGGTTGTCCCAGGGCATCGCGCGCTCCTGCCACGGCGGCAGCGGCTCGCCGGGCTTCGGCAGGCCGGTCTGGTACCAGAAGGCGATGCTGTTGAAGTAGTCCGGCCGCTCGATGTACCAGCCGTCCACCGAATCGTCCTGGTTGCCCTTGTGCTCCATCGTCACCTTGAGCGACTTCGTGAACTGCACTGGATCGAGCACGTGCCAGCGATAGCAGACGCCGCTGTCGCCCGCCTTCCATCCCTCCCAGCGCGGCTGCCCGAACCAGGCGCTGGACCGGGGCCGGAAGCCCCAGGCGTCGTTGAAGTAGTCCTCGCTGCCCGTGCCTTGCAGGCTCGGCACCTCCTCGCCGTCGATGTAGAAGAAGTCGTCGCCCTCGCCGAACCATCCGTCCTGCGCCATGGCGACGCTCATCACCGTGCCGACATACTGCCCGCTGCCCTCGATGTCCGCAATCAGGTAGTCGCGGCCCATCACCGCCGGATACTCCTGGCGATACCGCGCGTGGAAATAGCCCGTGCCCTCCGGCAGCGCGTCCAGCTCCACCCAATCGATCTGCCAGTAGAGGCCGGAGGCGCGGTCCGCATTGTCGTTGCGCACCACGATTCGCGCCGACACTGCGAACGGCATGCGCCAGTAGCAGGTGAGGCTGCCCGTCGGCGAGACCTGGACCGGCACGCTCTCGACAACGGCTGGGCTGCCCTGCCCAACGGCGAAGAACTCGCCGAGCGGAACCTCGACGGCGGGCTCGTCCCGCCCGTCCCAATAGATCCGCAGGCTGATCGCGTTCAGCTCGTTGACGCCGCCCGCGTGGCTCGTGAACCAGATGTGGTTGATGACCCCGGGGCCGGTAAGCGTCGGCAGCTCGAACGTCTCGCCCGGCGCAAGGCGGGTCATGTCGAAGTTGCCATCGTTCCAGTTGGGCTGCTCGTTGCTGGAGATTCGGCGGTTCCGGCCCCGCGGCGGCGTCGTCAGCGAGCCAAACATGTCGTCGAAGAGAGACACGGGATCCTCCATGGAAGTCGGCCACAGGCAGCCGGCAATCGGAACCAAGTTCGCAGAAACCAACCGAAGCCGCCCACCAGCCACCAGCTACCTGCTACCATCTGCCCGCCCGCTCACCCAGCAGGCATCGTTCATGTAGGCGGCCACGTAGGCGTAGGGGAGATAGCCGTCGCTGCCGTCGCCGCCTGAGTTGCGGATCAGGAAGACGCCGCCTCCCGGCTCGGCGCGGTCGTCGCGATAGCCGACCAGCAGCACGCTGTGACCGTCGAACACGTCTTCCGGCCCGCACATCTGGAGGACGTGATCGTGCCAGACAGCGCGCTTCGGCCAGCGGAAGCCGCCGCAGACCGGCCAGGAGCCCGCAAGCGTGTTCTTGATCTCCTTGAGCTGATCGGCGGTAAGGCCCGTGTGTACGTCCCACTCCTTGACCCAGTGAAGCGCGAGTCCGGCCGATAACCGCTCCTTCGCGGCCCGGAGCGCTTCGGGCGAAGGCTGCAGCGCGACGTCGAAATGGCTCGCGTACGGCTGGTCCGGCTCGGGGCAGATGCCGTAAGCCTCGAATCCCTTCCACAGCTCGGAGAAGAAGCCGCCGTCCTCCTTCCGGCCCACGGCGGTGTGGGCGGCCCAGTTCAGGAACTCGACGCTCAATCGCGTTCCGTGCCCCTCCTTCGCGGCGAGGGCATATTCGAGCGCGCCGGTGACGGTGAAGACGGAGCAGGTCCCGCGTCCGCCCTGCCTGCGCGGCGCGAGGTCCCACTGCGCGAGGCGAGGCCGCAGGTCCACCGAGGCGGGCGGCGCTTTCGCCGGCGACTCGGCCTTAGGTGTCGGCGCAGGCGATTGCCCGGCAGCCGTCGCGCAGGCCACCGCAAGCAGCGCCGCAGCCATTGGCGCTGCCGAAATCCAGTGCGCGGGATCGAGAAGTTGCAATGAAGAGGTCCTTTCGTTCTGCGCGGAAGGTTAAATTCAACGCAGCATTACGGGCCTATGCATTCCGCGTCCGGCAGCCCAATCCCTGTTACTATTCGAACGGGGCCGGCACGGCCATGGTTGGCGACAGGTGCGTTCCCGGTTGCGCCGTCCCACCGCCCGGCCCCGCGAGGCAGGAGTCCACGGTTCATGCGCGGAATCCCAGGGCGAATTCGCTCACAAGCAGATCCGCTCATGCTGCCTTCGGAGATGTCCATGCCGGCCGAGGCGGTTCCCAAGACGCAGCTCGATGACTCGACGCCGGTCGCGCCCGTGGCCGCCGGGCAGCCGCCGCGCCGCGTTACGGCGCGAGCCGTGCTGCTCGGCGTGCCTCTGGTGGCTCTCAACGCCTTCTGGATAACCGTCGTCGAGGTGCGCTGGTACACGCTCGACGGCACCAGCCTGCCGCTCTTCATCACTCCAATCTTCTTCCTGTTCTGCGTCTGCGGTCTCAACGCGCTGTGGCGGCGTGTCGCTCCGAAGTCCGCCCTCCAGACCGGCGAGCTTCTCACGATATACATCCTGCTCGTCGTCGGCACCGTGTTCGCGGCGCACGATTTGCTGCAGAACCTGTTCGGCGCCATTACCCACGCGGACTACTTCGCCACCCCGGAGAGCGGCTACAAAGATACCTTCTTCAAGTATCTGCTCCCGTCCCGGTTCCTGCTCGTCAGCGACCCGACCGCGCTCAAGGGCTGGTATCAGGGCGGCGTCCGGTGGTACATGCCGCAGTATCTCCTGCCGTTCGTCGGGCCGCTGCTCTGGTGGGCGCTCTTCGTCGGTGTCCTGTACGGAATGTGCATGAGTCTCAACGTGCTCATCCGCAAGGCGTGGACCGAGGACGAAAAGCTCGCATTCCCCATCGTCCAGCTTCCCATGGCGATGGTCCAGCCGGACGATCCGGCGCGGCCATTCTGGACGAGCCGGCTCATGTGGTCCGGCTTCGCGTTCGCGGCCGCGCTGGACCTGCTGAACGGTATGCACATCCTCATCCCGTCGCTGCCCTATATCGAGCAGGTCAAACTGTTCGACATCGGCCAGTTTGTGACCGCGCGGCCGTGGAGCGCGATCGGCGAGACCAAAATCTCGATGTACCCGTTCGCCATCGGCCTCGCCTACTTCCTGCCGCTCGATCTCGCATTCTCCTGCTTGTTCTTCTTCGTGGCGCGCAAGCTCTTCCAGGTGACGGGCGCGGCCGCCGGCTGGGACACCTCCTCGAACGCCGGCTTCCCCTACTTCGAGCAGCAGGCCTCCGGCGCCTGGATCATGCTCGGCCTGCTGCTGGTCTGGAGCCTTCGCGGCCAGCTCGCGCACGCCTGGCGGATGGCGATGCGGCGCGGCGGCGACGGCGGCCGGGAGCGAACCGAGTTCCGCGCGGCCCTGGCCGGACTCGGCGCGGGGGCGGTCTTCCTCGCCTGGTTCTCCAGCGCCATCGGGCTGAGCTGGTGGGTCGCGCTGCTGTTCTTCGCGCTCTTCTTCCTGCTCGCCATCGCCATCACGCGAGTTCGAGCGGAGCTCGGCGCGCCGCACGAAATCTATTTCGTCAGCCCGCGCACCGTGCTCGTCACGGTATTCGGCGTGAACGCGATCGGCGCGCAGAGCCTGACGGCGCTCTCCGTGCTCTACTGGTTCAACCGCGGCTACCGCGCCCATCCGATGCCCAACCAGCTGGAGGCGTTCAAAATGGGCGAAGGCGCGGGCGTGGGCCGCCGCCAGACCGTGCTCCTGCTCATCATTGCGGCCGTGCTCGGACTCGTGTTCACTTACTGGGCGAACCTGCAGGTGACGTACACGGACGGCGCGCTGGCCCGCTCGATCGGCTACAAGAGGTGGGTCGGCGCCGAATCCTTCGACCGGCTGAAGGGCTGGCTCTCGACGCCGACGAAGCCCAACGGCAACCAGCTCGCCTTCATGCTCGGCGGCGCGCTCCTGGTGCTGGCCCTACGGGGAATGCGCGGCGCCTTTCTCTGGTGGCCATTCCACCCGGTCGGCTACGCGCTGGCGGTGAGCTACGCCATGGACTACTTCTGGTTCGCCTTCTTCCTCTCGTGGCTCGCCAAGGCGCTCATCGTTCGCCTCGGCGGCATGAAGGCGCACAACACTGCCATTCCGTTCTTCCTCGGCCTCATCCTCGGCGACTACGTCATGGGCTCGCTCTGGGCCATCATCGGCCCGGCCACGGGGCTGCAGACGTACAAGATCTACATTTAGGCAATCGGCATTAGGCATTAGGCAATCGTGCAGGCGCGAGCTTCAACGTCAATCGTGGACGCGGCGCTTCCGATTGCCTATTGCCGAATGGCGATTGCCCAACGCTCGTTCCCGTTCGCCTTCCTTGACACGACCGCCCTCTATGGGTTAGACTCTGAGCACATTTAGGCGTCAGGCGAACCGGCCGGAAGTGGGCCGGTTCGTTTTTATCTGTCAAACGAACGGGCATCGGCCGGCCGATACCGATACAGGGAGATCGCGTACGTTATGCTCTTGGGGACGCAGCGCATCAATGCGGAGGGACACCTTGAGGTCGGCGGCTGCGACGCCGTCCGGCTCGCGCGGGAATTCGGCACGCCGTTATACGTCATGGACGAGGCGGCGATCCGCGCCAACTGCCGCGCCTACAAAGCCGCGTTCGAGAAGCGCTACCCCCGGAACGAGATCTACTACGCCAGCAAGGCCTTCCTCACCTTCGCGATGGCGGCGATCGTCGCGGAGGAGGGCCTCTCGATGGACGTGGCCTCGCTCGGCGAGCTCCACGTCGCGCTGGAGGCCGGTTTCCCCGCACGCCGGCTCGCGCTCCACGGTAACAACAAGTCGCGTGAGGAGCTTGAGCGAGCGGTTGCCGCAAAGATCGGCCACATCGTCGTCGACAACCTCTTCGAGATCGAGATGCTTGCAGACGTGGTCCGCGCCGGCGGAGCGGAGCAGGACGTACTGGTCCGCACCGCGCCGGGCGTCGATCCCCAGACGCACAGGCTCATCCGCACCGGCCAGGCGGACACGAAGTTTGGCCTCAACATCGCGGACGGCTCGGCGCTGCGGGGCGTGAAACAGGTGCTCTCGACGCCCGGACTGCGCTACCGGGGCATCCACTGCCACATCGGGTCACAGCTACTGGACACCGAGACGCACGCGCTCTCCGCCGAGATTATGGCGAGACTGATGCGCGAAATCGCGGATCAGACCGGCGCTGTCACCGACGACCTCAACATCGGCGGCGGACTGGGCGTGCGGTACCTCGCGATACAGCAGCCGCCGAGCTACGACGATTTCGCCGAGGCGATCACGTCGTCGCTGAAGCGCACGCTCGACGCGGCCGATCTCCCCTACCCAAGGCTGCTGCAGGAGCCTGGCCGCGCGCTCGTTGGCGAGGCCGGCGTTACGCTCTACACCATCGGAGCGATCAAATCCGTGCCTCTCGACGCCGCTATGGACGCAAACGGCCGCAGGCGCACGTATGTTTCCATTGACGGCGGCATGTCCGACAACCCGCGGCCGCAGCTCTACGAAGCGGTCTACGAGTGCATCGTGGCGGACAAGGCCGGCCGGCCCGCGGACTCGTTGGTCACGATCGCGGGCAAGCACTGCGAAACGGACGTCCTGATCTGGGACACGAAGGTCGCCGCGCCGGAGCCGGGCGACGTGCTTGCGGTCCAGTCCACGGGCGCCTACAACCACGCCATGGCCAGCAACTACAACCGGTTCCTGCGGCCGGCCGTGGTCCTCGTCAATGACGGGCAGGCCGTCGTTGTCGTCGAGCGCGAAACGCTAGACGACCTGACGCGGCACGAGCGGATGCCGGAGCGGCTGCGCCTGACGTGGACCGCCGGACGATAGACCAGGAGGAGCGCGGCGCATGCTGCCAGACCTATCGCATTTCAACCTGCAGCAGTTCATCATCTCGATCATCGTCCTGGTCTGCAGCATCTCGCTCCACGAGTTCGGCCACGCCATCTCGGCGGACTACCTTGGCGATCCCGGCCCGCGGCGCGACGGCCGTATCACGCTGTGGCCCGATAAGCACTTCGATCCCGTCGGCTTCACCATGTTGGTCCTTACGTCGATCTTCGGCTACGGCATCGCGTGGGGCAAGCCGGTTATGGTCAACGATCGGTACTTCAAACATCCAAATCGCGACAACATGATCGTTACCGCCTGCGGCCCCTTGATGAACCTCCTCCTTGCGCTTCTGTTCGGCATCCCGCTCCGATTCCTGGTGCTCAACGGGGCGGTGCAGGAGGGATCGCTGCTTTTCCAGTTCCTGGTGGCCTTCGTGTGGATCAACTGCGGACTCCTGTTCCTGAACCTCATTCCGCTGCCCCCGCTCGACGGTTCGAAAATCCTGTACGGCCTGTTGCCGCCAAGCTCCGCCCATCAGTACGAGCGCTTTGCCAACCAGTACGGCATGATCCTGCTGATGATCCTGTTCTTCACCGGTGGAGCAGCCATCATCATCCGGCCCGCGGTGATCCACTCCGTTGTCCTGATTACCGGACTGCAATACTCGTGACCCAGCCGGGCGCACACCGTAACCGATCGGCTTATATGCGGGCGACATGACTGGCGAAACACCAAACAAAAAGCGGCTGCTGAGCGGCATGCAGCCGACCGGGACGGGCGCGCTTCACCTGGGCAACCTGGAGGGCGCGCTGCGAAGCTGGGTGCGGCTGCAGGACCAGTACGAGATGTTCTGCTTCATCGCGGACTGGCACTCGCTCACCACCCGCTCCGAGGATTCGGACAAGATCGCGCCCGCGTGTCGGCAGGTCGCGGCGGACTACATCGCCGCCGGCCTGGACACGGAGCGCTGCGCCATCTTCATCCAAAGCCACGTTAAGGAGCACGCGGAGCTCCATCTGCTCTTGTCGATGGTTACGCCCGTGGGCTGGCTGGAGCGTGTCCCCACCTACAAGGAGAAGCGGGAGCTGCTGCAGGAGCGAGGCGGCGGCGACGAGACGGTTTCCTACGGCCTGCTAGGCTACCCGGTCCTTCAGGCGGCAGATATCTTGATCTACCGCGCGCATGCCGTCCCGGTCGGCAAGGACCAGGCGGCGCACCTGGAGATCACGCGTGAGATCGCGCGACGCTTCAACCGCCTGTTCGGCGCGATATTTCCGGAGCCGCAGAGCGTATTCAACGAGGGCGCCGCGACACTGCCCGGCCTGGACGGCCGCAAGATGAGCAAGTCCTACGGCAACGCGATCTATATCGGCGACACCCCGGACCAGATCGCGGACAAGGTGAAGAGCGCCTTCACCACGCCGACGAAGATCCGCAAAACGGATCCCGGAGTTCCCGAACATTGCGCCGTGTGCCAGCTCCGGCGCGTCTTCGACCCGGAGGGCTTTCGAGCCTCGTGGGACGAGGACATCGCCGGCGAGCGCGGATGCATGCAGAACAAGCGCGAGCTGACGGATATCCTGGTCGCGGCGCTCGAGCCGATGCGGCTCTACCGCGAGGCGCTGCTGGCCGATCCGGCCGAGCTCGACCGCATCCTCGCAGGCGGCGCCCAGCGGGCGCGCGTCGTGGCCGCCGAAACGCTGGAGATGGTGCGCGCGGGAATCGGCTTGTACTGAGCGCCGCCCGCCGGGCGAGGACAATATGCTGCAAGGCCACTCCGAGCGAATTCGAGCGCCGCGCCGCGCACGCGCCGGCTTCTGCATGGCCGTCTGCGTCGCGATCCTTATCGCGGTCTGCGCGGGCGTCGGAGGCGCGTGGGATTCGTTTCGCCGGCGAACGCAGATGCAGGCCGACCGGACCGTCGGTCGAATCTGGATCGCCGGCACGACCTTCGGCCTGCGCCACCAGATCCAGCGCGGATCCTCCCTGCAGAAGTGGCTGAACGAGCGCCACATCACCGCGTTCGGCGACTACGAGCAGGTCCAAAGCCAGTACGCGAACGATCGGGGCTCCGTCGAAATCTGGTTCAACTACGAGAGCTACCTCGTAGGACAGCCGGACCTCGAGTGCCACCGCATCTCCCCGACCACAACGGCGTTCGTGGACGATATCGGGCAGCGCTACCACGGCTTCCTGGACATCCACGGCAAGACGGTCGGCGTCTACCTGCCGGCATTCGACCACTCGGCCCGCGAGATGCGTTGCGACCTGCGCTGGATGCCCCGCCGGCCGGCCGCGCCGATCCCCGTCTCGCGCCCGATGACCTTCAGCGTCAAGCTTCCGCGCGTGCAGCGCCTCCTCCCGCCGGCCGCAAGCGTGCCTGACCGCGTTACCATGAAGCAGTACGGAATCACGGCCACAATCGACTCTGTCCATGTCGGTCCGGCGAATCTCGCGACAGGCGCGCTCACGCCGCGCGACCTCATCTTCCACCTGAAGATCGAAGGCGGCGAAATTGCAAACGGCAATATGGCGGCGGACCTGAACCTGACAACGGTCGATCTCAACATGTGGCGGGACCTGCGCCGGACGCTCGGCGTCCACGCGGGAGGGGCGGTTGCAGTGACGGCGCCGCAGGCGCAGCGTCAGATTCTGCACTTCACGCAGGGGCTCGATACGCGGCCGATGAGCCTCGACGATCCCTATGGCTACCCGATGCTGCCGCTGGGAGAGTCGGTGATGCCGATCATCACCAAGGACACGCTCAATTCCGCCCGGCGCGGCGAGGGAATGACGTGGCGCGCGCCCGTGCAGAATGCCGGCAAGGGGACGGACGTGGTTCGATTCCACTTCGAGGTGCTGCCCAAACCGGCCCGCGAGGGCGTCTTTACGTCGCCTCCGATTCCATTCGACATGGACGTGCGGGTTCAGTCGGTCGATGAGAGCTAACCGCCCTGCAATCTGGCGGCAAAAATACTGTGCGGGTGGGCGAATCTGTTGGATTTGCCTCTTGACAGTTGTGGCAGCTTGATCTATAGTTAAGGGGTGCGCGTGTCTGCAAATTCGTGGTTTCCACCAGTTTGCCGCCGGGCCTTGTTGCCCGTTGAGAAAGTAAAGCTCTCCATGCGGAGCAAATAAAGAACGCACTCGACCCTGTTCGTCGTGTGCGGAGGGAGGCATATCCGTGTTGATGGCCTGTGGCAAGTCCTCAAATCTCTCTCCCAAGAATGATGAAGATCTCGTTCGCCTGGCCCGCCAGGGCTGCCGGACGGCCACCGAGACGCTTTTGTCGCGGTATCGCCCCCTCGTCGAGAGCAAGGCACGCGCCTACTTCCTTATCGGCGGCGACCACGACGATGTTGTCCAGGAGGGGATGATCGGCCTGTTCAAGGCGATCCGGGACTACCGATACGATCGGCTCGCACAGTTCCGCGGATTTGCCGACCTGTGCGTGACACGCCATATCCTCTCCGCGGTCAAGACCGCAACTCGCACGAAGCACCTCCCTCTCAACTACTACATCTCCTTCCACCAAGGCCCCTCCTCCGACATCGACCAGGAGACCACACTGCTCGATATGCTGCCGGACACGCGCGCCTGCGATCCCATGGAACACGCCATGGGCCTCAGCGGCGCGGCGGCGCAAGTAGCGGCGGCGCGCAGTATGCTCTCCCTGCTCGAGGAGCGCGTCCTGGACGGCTATCTCGAAGGCAAGACCTATCGCGAGATGTCCACCGAGATGTGCTGCGTGCCCAAGACGATCGACAACGCCCTCCAGCGCGTAAAGCGTAAGATAGAGGCGAACGCCTACGTGGCGGAATAGCCCACGACGCTCCAGATTCCGGCAACTTCTTTGCGCGACGCCCTGTCCTCTCTTTAGCGGAGGCAGGGCGTCGCGCGTCTAAGCATTGCTTCGTAAACGAATGCCGATTGCCGAATACCTGTTGCCAGGTGAGGAGCGACGACGATGAGCCTGAAGTGGCAGTGTGAGTGGAACGACGAGGGAAACTACTACGAGCTGAAGAAGGGCGTCAAGGTCCCGGTCCGTCTCTTCCTGACGCCGAAGCTGTTCGAGGAGAGCGAGGAGGAGGTCTACCGCCAGGTCGTCGCGGCGACCGAGTTTCCCGGAGTGCGCGACGTCGTCATAACGCCGGACGTTCACACCGGCTACGTCGTCCCGGTCGGCTGCGTCATGGCCACCGACGGCACCCTATGCCAGGCGCCGGTCGGGTTCGACATCGGCTGCGGAATGCTGGCGTTCAAGTCGACGGTGGGCCGTGGCAAGGCGATGGACGAGAAGCTGCGCAGGAAGTTCTCGGAGCGGGTCATGGAGTCGGTCGGCATGGGAACCGGCAAGGGCAGCGGCCACACCTTCACCGAGAAGAAGTTCAACGAGATCGTGCGCCACGGCGCGAGCGCGCTGGGATTCAAGCGCGAGAACTCGGAGCGCGACTTCATCCCGGTGAGCGACAAGTGGGACATCCCGGAAACACCGCTGAAGCGCGGAATCGGCCAGCTCGGCAGCCTCGGCGGCGGCAACCACTTCTGCGAGCTTCAGTACGACCAGGAGGACCACCTCTGGGTGATGGTGCATACCGGCTCCCGCGGCTTCGGCCACGGCCTGGCGACCTACTTCATCCACGAGGGCAAGGAGTACCTGAAGAAGCGCGGAGTGGATGTTCGCGGCGGCGCCGAGGCCGTCTACTTCGAGCCGGACAATCCGCTCTACGACGGCTACAAGAACGCGGTGGCGGCCGGCGCGAACTTCGCGATCGCCAACCGCCTGCTGATCTGGGAGGCGGTCGGCAAGGCGTTCGAGAAGACTTTCGGCCAGGAGCCGGAGCTGATCTACGAGATCAGCCACAACCTGGCGCAGGAGGAGGAGGTCCCATCGCTGGGCGGCAAGGCCTGGGTCCACCGCAAGGGCGCGACCCGCGCGTTCCCGGCGGGCCACCCGATGCTGAAGGGCACGAAGTGGGAGGCGACCGGCCACCCCATCGTGATCCCCGGAAGCATGGGTGACACCAGCTACATCCTGTACGCGGAGCCGGGCGTCGAGAAGAGCCTCTACTCGGTCAATCACGGCTGCGGCCGGCGCCTGTCCCGCTCGGCGGCCAAGCGCCAGTTCTCGCAGAAGGACGTGAACGAGCAGATGAAGCGGCTGGGCGTCATGGTCAACGCGGGCGCCAACGTCCCGATCGACGAATCGCCGAACTGCTACAAGCCGGCGAAGGACGTGATCGCGGCCGTCGTCAAGGCCGGCCTGGCGCGCATCGTCTACACGCTGACACCGATCGCGTCCCTGAAGGGCGTGGATTAGAAAGAGACGTGACTCACTCCCTTCTGGACACGCTTCGCGGCCTGCGCGGCAACGCGCGGGCCTGCATCTTGACGGAGCCGCTCTGGGGCATCCCATTCAACCTGTTCGCGCCGTACGCCTCGCTTTACATGCTTGGCGTCGGGCTGTCGCAGCGGCAGGTGGGCCTGGTCGTCAGCATGGCCCTCGCGGGCCAGATCGTGGTCGCGCTCTTCAGCGGAATCGCGACGGACAAGCTCGGCCGCAAGCGCGCCACGTTCCTGTTCGACATCCTCGCCTGGACGATCCCCTGCCTGCTTTGGGCGTCGGCGCGGAACATCGTCTGGTTCCTCGCGGCCGGCCTCATCAACAGCTTTCGGATCGTGCCCGACAACTCTTGGAACTGCCTGCTCGTGGAAGACGCGGCCCCGGATGATCTCGTGCACATCTACACCTGGGTCGGGCTCGCCGGCCAGTGCAGCGTCCTGTTCGTGCCGCTCGCCGCCCTGCTGATCGACCGCTGGACGCTCGTGCCCGCGGTCCGCGCGCTCTACCTGCTCGCCTGCCTGCTGATGACAACGAAGTTCCTCATTCTCAACTTGGCCGCAACGGAGACCGCGCAGGGCCGCATCCGGATCGCCGAGACGCGCGGCCGGTCCGTCTTCGCGATGCTGGGCGAGTTCCGTGGCGTAGCACGTCACGTCCTCGCCTCGCCGCACACGCTCAACACGATCGGCCTGATGGCCGCGCTCAGCATCGTCACCGCGGTACAGGGCGCCTTCTGGGCCATTCTCGTC
This sequence comes from Chthonomonadaceae bacterium, assembly GCA_035295045.1. Taxonomy (GTDB): domain Bacteria; phylum Armatimonadota; class Chthonomonadetes; order Chthonomonadales; family Chthonomonadaceae; genus DATGJU01. The sequence continues at coordinate 3,338 of DATGJU010000642.1, read as the reverse complement.
ACGCGGCGGGCGCACATTCCGGCGGGCCAGATCGCCATCTACCCGTTCGTTCGATCGCTCATCATGGTCGCCTGCCTGCTGGTAATCGTGCCGCGGCTGCGCGGCGTCCACTTCGCGCGTCCGCTGTGGCTCGCGCTCGCCGGCCTCTTCGCTAGCCAGATCCTGCTGATTGCGACTCCAGTGCACGGGTACGCGGTGCTGCTTCTCAGCACCCTCTTCGAGAGCTGCAGCGTCGCGGTCCTGTCGACGATCGTCAGCCAGCTCATCGTGGTGAACGTGGATGCGCAGGAACGGGCGCGCATCGGCTCGATCGTCCAGATGACCGTCATCGCCTGCACCACGCCCTTCGGCTGGATCGCCGGCGTACTCTCCGAGCGCAACGCGGCCTACCCGTTCGTGCTGAACGCCGCGGTGCTCGTACTCGGCGCGCTGGCGGTGTGGCGGCTGAACGCGGAGGGCGCACCTGACGCTCGTACTTCGGCTTGATATTCCGGTTGACGAGACTTCCAGCCGCTGTAGCCGCCGCTCAGACTTTCCGTGGCGCAAAGGCTGCTACGCCTCATCTACTGACTTCCGCTCTCGATGGATCAGTGAAATCGTAGATGAGGAAGGTGGTGGTGTGCGCTGCCGGACGACAGCCGCGTAGATACACCACATAAGGTTCGCGCGACACGCCATAGCCGCCGTAGAGCAGCGTGGTATTGACCGCCAGGTAGTGGCCGCGAAGCGCGGTTTTCACATCGTCTCCGTTGTGTAACGGCAGTTCATGCAGCAGAACCTCACGGAAATCGCGGCGGGCCGGATCGTGGCCGAAATACCAGAGGAGCAGCGGAGAATCCGGATGCGCCTTCTGCCACCGGCGCAGTTCGATCAATCCCTGACTCCAATCGTAGTTCGAGTCGCTGATGAGCAGATAGCCGCGCCGCGGATCGCCCCAGATGCCGTTCGTAAATGACAGCCCGTTCGGCCAAACGCGAATCGCAGTCGAAGCGGTCCACATGATGCCTGAGCAGGCGATCACTGCCGGCAAGAACGAACGCGCCGCCGCTAGCAGAGATGAGGTGGCGCGCGGGCTTCTCTCGGCGCTCCGATACTCCTGCCAGGCGCAGACCGCCGCTGCAGACAGGCCGGCAATGGCAAGGCAGAGCGGAGGAAACAGATAGCGGATGCCGATCTGCACATGATAGGTGACGCTGAGCAGCAGAAGCAGCAGGGCGCAGAGGCAAGGCCAGTTCTTCAGACACCGTACCCGGCACAGAATGAGAACGACCGGCAGGATAAGCAGGGGCAGGCTCAATTTGACGGTCAGCGCGACCGGAAAATAGTACCAGATGTACCTTGGGCCAGAGCGACCCAGCAAGAACCAGCCCTGCCCGCTCCCATTGTGGCTGATCTGGCGCTGGATGCCTTCGCCCGCATTGGAAAAGATTCGCAGATGATTGACGAGCCAGACCATCACGCTGCTGCCCATTCGAGGCGGCAGACGATGCGCCCACCGAACCAGGTCAGGCTGCGGCTGCCAGTCGCACCCACAATAGAGGAACACCAGCACAAATCCCCAGCCAACGATCCGCCCAAGCCGCTTCCGGAAGACGCGACTCCGGAAAGAGGACAGTGCCCGTGACAGCGCGGCTTTCATTCCCAGTTCGAGATTGTCGTGTTTTTGGAGTTGGCGCTCTGCCTCGATGACAAACACGCAGAGCAGGCCGAAAACGGGGCCTGACGCTTAGCCAGCACCATCGCGGAGAACCAGAACGCCGGCAGGCCGATACGGCGCAGCCAGTCCGGCGCCTCCGCTCCCTTGCGATAGTAGTATAAAAACGCGAGCAGACAGGCAGAGATGGCGATATCCGTGGTCGCGAGACTGGCATGAGCCAGCAGATTGGGCTCCCCAGCCAGGAGTCCTACCGCCAGCGCTCCTGCCCAGGGCCCGGCCAATTCACGCGCGATCAGGCGGCCATAGATCAGCAGCAGCCACCAGAATACGAGATTGCCGGCGCGCGCCCAAGGCAAGAACTGATCCAGATCGCGGGCCGGGTCGAGACGGACATGCTGCCAGCGTTCCAGAAGATAGAGCGGCAGCGTCTGCAAGTCCACCGGCAGGGGCATCGTCCCCAGCAGAAGCAGACCCTGATGACTGCCGCTTCGCCAGCACTGCAGTCCGCGCTCGACGTAGACCGGTTCATCGAAGGTCGCGCCCAACTGCCGCGCCGCTGTCAGACACCAGAGAGAGGAGGCGATGCCACAGGCCAGAAGCCATATCCATTCAGCGATCCGAACGAACTTCCGGTGCCGGGTGCTGCCCCCTGTCGTCATACCGCTTTGTATCTCCTTTAGGATCGCTGGTTCGGCGAGACCTCATGGGCGTGTGCTTTATCCCAACAAAGCCCCGGCCCGCCCTACTTCGAGCAGCAGTTCGCGTTACCGGCGGCCGCGGCCCTGTCGGCGGGCCTGTCATGCGGAATGTTTGGCACCAGCTTCGGGTCGTACTTGCTGCCGGCGGAGACCTGGATCATCGTGATCCGCACCTTCGTCGGGAAGAACTTCTCCGGGTCCGGCCGCGTGTGCGTCTTGTTCCCGTCCTTGTCCTTCATCACCAGGTCCATCTGCTTGATGCCCTCGGTCCAGATGATTCCCTGGTTCTGCCAGAACTCCGTCATCTTGACTTCCTTCTCATAGACGCCCTTCTTCGAGTACCGGTCCGTGCCCGCGCAGCCGTAACCGTTCCCCTGTCCGTGATTCGGGATGTAGCAAAGACTCCACTGGACAGGCTCGCCGCTGTCCGGCATCTCCAGCACCTCGGTGCGGATGTGTACCGTGCCGTTGCGGTAGTCCACCGGACTGGTCCAGTCGACCGGCCGCTTCGGATTCACGTTGAGGCCCTTCACATAGTAGTGTGACTGGCTCGGCCGGGAGTTGTCCGCGTCCTGCTTCGTGAAGGTGAAGGTGACGTCGAACAGGACGAACTGGTCGGCGCGGACAACGGTGGGCGCCGCTATCAGAGCCAGCGCAAGCGGCAGCGCGAGACCTGCGAGGGCGGCGCGGACAGAACGAATTCCGGTCATGGGTATACTCCGACGACTGTTATGTAGGCGAACAGCACGGATCCGGGGAGCGCGATTTACGTGGGGCGCAAGCAGATGTTCGCCGTCGCGGTCGCGATTCCTGCGGCTGCGGGCAATGGTAGAAAAACGATAGAAGGCGGTTAGGATGCCGGGGCGCTTCCAAACACCCAACACAAAACACCCAACACCTGAACACCCGGCACCTGAACCACCGGCGCCTGAACCACCGGCGCCTGAACCACCGGCGCCTGAACCACCGGCGCCTGAACCACC
>DATGJU010000641.1:0-2841 GCA_035295045.1 Chthonomonadaceae bacterium | reverse complement strand
AGAACGGCCGAAACTTCTGCGGAGTCGACTCGGAAATCCGCCTTCTGCGCGACCTCGGATGCTACGCCGATTTCACCTTTCCGGCCTGGCAGCACACGGCGCAGCCGCGGCTGACCAATGCGATCTTCTACGCGGTCGACGATCCGGCGAGGCCGAAGTCGCACGATAGGGGCGAGAGGGCGCGGGTCGGGGCGAGCGCCCTGGGCGACCTGCTGCTGATTCAGGGGCCGCTCGCGCCCAACGTCGAGCGGCGCGGCCGGGTCCCGCGGGTCGCGATGGACGATGGCGACCTGGCGGCCTCGCGCCGGTACGGCCCGGAGCGCGCCGACCGGTGGGTGCGCGCGGCCATCCATGTGGACGGCTGCGGCGGAAGGCTGTTCGTGAAGCTCCACTGCCACGGCGCGCCGGAGCGCAACGCGGAGTGCCTGCTCGGCGGCGATCTCGACCGGCTGTTCACGGATTTCGAGACCCGGTACAATGACGGCGGGCGCTGGCGGCTGCACTACGTCACGGCGCGCGAGATGTTCAATATCGTTCGCGCCACCGAGCGGGAGCCGGAGATGCCGGTGGAGGAGGCGCGGGACTACCTGCTAAAGCCACCCGCGAAGCCGGTAGACCTGGTAGCCGATCGTTTCGTGCAGCCAGTTGTTGCAGGCGGCGTACCGGCCGCGGGGCGAGGTTAGATCGCTCATGTCGTAGGAGCCTTCGACGCAGGGCGAGCAGAGCACCTCGAGACCGGCCTTTTCGAACACGGCGCGAGCGCGCCGCATGTGCCAGGGATGCGTGACGAGGATCACGCGCTTCCAGCCGCGGGATTTGGCAAGCCGCGCGACATCGACCGCCTCGTCGTGCGTGTTCACGACCGGACCGACGCGCTCGACGGGGTACTGAAGCCCGAGCGTGCGCATCTGGTCCATCACTACCGGCGACTGGTCGCCGATCTTGGGTATGGCGCGGGTGAGGACGAGCGTGTCTCCCCAGCCCTGCCTGAGCAGCAGGTAACCATGCAGGAACCGCTCCTGCCCGGCCGCGTTTAGCGCGCCATCCTTGTGCAGCGCGGTGGAGATCACGACAACCGCCGGGACGTGCTGAAGCGGATCCGAGCGGACGAGCGACGGGACCAGGCGGTTCATGATGGGAGTGTAGCCGATAAGGGCCATAAGCGCGAACGCCGCCAGCGCGCCGCCCCGAAGGAGCGCGCGGGCCGGCGTAACTGCGATGGCGACGCCGAGCAGGGCCGGCAGCAGCAGGACGTTCTCTTGGATCCGCTGGTGCAGAAGCTCGCTGATGCCAAGAGTTGAGACGCACAGCCCGAGGAATCCGCCCAGGATGAGCCCTTCGGCCACGCGAAGGCGCCAGTCTTTGGGAACCTGGTAGGCGGGAGCCGGTAGCTGGTTCCTGGTTCCTGGTTCCTGGTTGGGGCCAGAGTCCGGCCGGCCGGAGGGGCCGCGTTGCGTGGGCGAATCGTTGTTTGTTCGTGGTTCCATATGTGTTGGCGCGACGGACTGCAGCCGGGTGCGCCGGTAGGGACAGAATGCCGAACATCAACATACTGATCGCGGACGATACGACGCTCATCCGGGCGCTTCTCGCGCACCAGTTGGGGCTGGTTCCGGACTTCACGGTCGTCGGCGAGGCGGAAGATGGGCGGATGGCGGTCGAGATGGCGCTGCGGCTTCGGCCGGACGTGATCGTAATGGATCTGGACATGCCGCACCTGAACGGTATCCAGGCGGTCGAGCGGATACTCGGTCAGTATCCGTATGTCAGCGTCGTGCTGTTAACGGCGCATCGCGGCCTCGCGCCGATCGGCCGGTTCTCAGGCGTGAGCGAGTGCCTGGACAAGAACTGTACCCCGGATGAGCTGGTAAGCGCAATCCGCCGGGCCCGGAGCGCCCGAGGACAGAAGAAGGCCAGTCAACCAGATGCAAACAGCCACCACGCGGCGATCGCCCTGCTTGCGACCCGCGCGGGGCTTACGGAGCGGGAGCGGGCGGTGTTTGAAAAGGCGCTCGACACCGATTTGACGATCGACCAGATCGCGTCCGTGCTCTCCGCGAAAACGAAGGCCAAGGTGACACTCTCGTCGGTCAAGCATGCCCTGGATCGGGCGATCACGAAGCTGCGGATTGAGCCGCGGACACGCGCGGCGCTCGTCAAGCACGTGCTGGAGTTCGATCCAAAAGGCTACAGAGATACGGAAAGAGACATAGATCCATCGTGAAGGCAGCGTCCAAAGAATCCAGGCATTTTGATGCGTCCGCGCCTTCCAACGGCGCCGCGGACGGGCGAGTGAAGCTCACTATGAACAACACATCGGAATTGACAAACGAGGCAGCGCGACTGCAGGCCCTGCGCGAACACGCGATCATGGACACCCTCCCTGAGCCGGTCTTCGATGAGATCGTCCGCCGAGCCGCTGCAATCTGCGAGACCCCGATCGCGCTGCTCAGTCTGGTTGACGAGCGCCGCCAATGGTTCAAGGCGCGAGTCGGGTTCGCACTGCCGGAGCTGCCGATCGGCATGGGCTTCGACTCGGTCGCGCTCGGCCAGCCCGCGCCGCTCATCATCCCGGACGCGACCGAGGACTCGCGCTTCTCCTGCGATCCCCTGGTCCTTTCCGAGCTGAACATCCGCTTCTATGCCGGCGTGCGGCTTCTCACCGAGGAGGGGCTGCCGGTAGGCGTCCTCTCCGTAATGGACTATTCGCCGCGGAAGTTCTCGCATGGCCAGCTCGTGGCGCTTGGCGAGCAGGCGCAGCAGGCGGTCCTGCAGCTCAACCTGCGGCGCAAACTGATCGGCTCCACGCAGACCGCCGCCCCCTCCATGGTGATGGTCAGC
>DATGJU010000640.1:0-5009 GCA_035295045.1 Chthonomonadaceae bacterium | reverse complement strand
ATTCCGAACCGCGGCCGAAAACTGCTGGCGGGCACATACGCCACCGGTAAGATAGTCATGGAGACGCACGATGACGTGGTGAGCATTCCGAGCGATGCGGTCGCGGTCGAGAAGGCCGGGAAGTTCGTCTTCGTGGTGGAGGGCGGCAAGGCGAAGCGCGTCCCGATTACCACCGGCTTCAACGACGGCGCCTACACCGAGGTCATGGACGGGCTGCACGGCGGCGAGGAGGTCGTAGTCACCGGCCGCGATGCCGTGACGCCCAACGCGCCCGTCGCCACCACGCCATGGGCGCCGCCAGCCAAAAGGCGGAAATAGCCACCCCGAATCGCGTGGCTCGACGTTACGGCACGATATCACGGCATAGGGAGTCACTGTCGCAATGCAACGCATATCGATACTGTTCGCCCTCGCGGCGCTGGTGGCCTCGATCGGCGGCGCGCGGGCCGAGTCGAAGCTGCCGGTCATGCTGCTCACCGGCCAGAACAACCACAAGTGGGAGCTGACGACGCCGGTCGTCGAGCGCGAGCTCGGTCAGAGCGGTCGGTTCCAGGTCACGATCGTGCGGACGCCGCCGAAGGGCGCGCCCGCGACGGAGTGGCGGAGCTTCCACCCGGACTTCGAGCGCTACCGCGCGATTTTCGTGAACTACAATGGCGAGGATTGGCCGGTGGAGGCGCAGCGCGCGCTGGAGCGGTACATGGCCGGCGGAGGCGGCCTGGTGATCTACCACGCCTCCAACAACCCGTTCCCGAAGTGGACCGAGTGGCACAAGATGGTAGGGCTCTGCTGGCAGGGCCCCGCATTCGGCGACCGTATCGCCGTCACCGATGCCGGCCGCGTGGTGCGGACTCCCAAGGGCGAGGGGCCGGGCGCAGGCCACGGCGCGCAGCACCCGTTCGAGATGGTGAACCGTGCGCCCGACCACCCGATCATGCGCGGTATGCCGGCGAAGTGGCAGCACGGCACGGATGAGCTGTACCACGGCCAGCGCGGCCCGGCGGTGCACATGGACATCCTGGCAACCGCATACTCGGACCCGGCCACGCGCGGCACCGGGGCAAACGAGCCCCTGGTCTACACGGTGGTCTACGGCAGAGGGCGCGTGTTCGTCTGCCTGCTCGGTCACGACGTGGCGCCCACCTCGAACGCCGACGTGCGGACGCTCCTCACGCGCGGCACGGAGTGGGCCGCCACGGGAGCGGTCACGCTGCCGATTGCGCCGGGATTCGGCCAGCCCGCCGAGCGCTAAGTAGCCGGATGGTCTAACCTCGTGCATTCCTTCGACTTGAAGTACATTCCACGAGGTTTGAGCGCGGGCCCACTTAGGATCGCTTCCGAATCCTCGGCTGCCGGTGACAGGCATCTATCGCCGGCCAGGAGCCGGGCATTGCAAATCCGCCGCCACACGGCAAACCCACCCGAACACCTGAATACCGAACACCTGAATACCGAACACCCGAACACCGGATACCGGACACCTGAACACCGATGCGTGCCTACGCGAGCAGGCTGGACCGCGCGAGAGCGGCCAGGCTCGGCTCCAGGTTCGCCGCGATCCGTTCCGCAGCTGCCGATTCGGACGATTCGTCCGGGGCGATGAGCGCTGCCAGGTCACGGACGAGCGCCGCGCGGTCGCGAGTTCCGTCCAATAGGCGGATGAGGGCGGCGCCGAGCGGGTCCTCTATGCGCACGGTCGTGTGCAGCAGACTCGTGAGGTGCATGCCGCCGGCCTCCAGCTGCATCCTGGCGACTGCGCTCGCCTTCGGGCGTTCCCCCGCTTCCATCGCGCAATCCGGAACGTGCGCATGCAGCTCGATCAGGCCCGCCGAATACGTTCCGATCAAGATTTCGGCGAGCGCCCGCACGTCCGGGTCGTCCGCAGCAGCCGGAGCACCCAGACTGTCCTCTGCGAATTCGCCTCCGGCGGTGCGCGCGCCCTTCGGGAATCCCGCCGCGCCGCGGGACCGTCCGTCGAATCCGCCTGGAGAAGCGCCTGGAGCGTCCGCGGCCTCCGCGAGCCGCGCGGCGGCCAGCGCCGCAAGCTCGCGGAACGGGATGCGGCGCGGCCAGGCATCGCCAAGGCAGGCCATTGCCGCCTTCGAGAGCGCGTGGCCCGTCTGCATCGCGGCGCCGTTGGGGCCGCGAAAGGTTTCCGGCGCGGAGGAAGCTAAGTCCGGGGCGGCGGACTCGGGCCGGGCCTGGGACGCGACCGCAAGCCGCATGATCCGCTCCGGCGCGATCTCCCGCTCCAGCGCGACGCCGCGATGGCAGAGCAGCGTCTGCCGGAACCGCCGGCACTTGATGAAATCCAGGTACTGCTCGCGGATGAGTATCTGGCTGCCGGCGATCTCCTGGAGGGCGTCGCGGACCGCTTGGGGATAGATCCGGTCCTGCATCTCGAAGAAGTCGGCCTCGCCCAGGAACTGCAGCCCGTGGCGCGCGGCGTGCTCAACGAAGTGGCGGAAATAGACCGGGTGATTCGCCGGCGACATGTCGTCATGGTAGAGAAGCGCGGCGCTCGGATAGGCCCGAATCGTCTCCAGCTCCTTCTGAAGGGCCGGAACGCTCGCGGGCCCGCCGGCCCCGGCGTCCGACAGCAATGAGATGAGGCCGAGCGCGCCCTCGATCTTCCGCCTCGGATCGTCCACGCCGCGCGTGTGGAACAGCATCATCTCGCGCATCATCTGCCGCATGTGCGCGCCGGGATAGGTGTTGTAGCTGACGTACCCGACGCCATGCGGCGCGAGGTTCGCCCCGCAGATGGACATCAGCCGGTCCTGGACGTGTGGAGGCGCCCAGGAGTAGAAGCCGTGCGCGATGATGTAGTCGAAGCTGCCCCACTCCGGCCCGATCTCCATGATGTCCGCGCAGCGCAGGTCGATGTTGGACAGACCCAGCGCCTGAGCCATTGCCTGCCCCGCTGCGATCGGCCCGGCGGCGAGATCGACGCCTACAAACCGGCTGCCCGGCAGCCCATAAGCCATGGGCAGCAGGTTGCCGCCGTCGCCGCAGCCGAGCTCCAGCACGCTGCACTCGTCCACCGCCTTCGGGCACATCCCAAAAAGGGCCGCGATGGCTCCGAGCCGGTCCGGATGCGTCTGCGGAAGCGCATGGCTAGAATATTGCACGATATCGTAGGACGTCGGAGCGGACATCGTATCTCTCTTCCTGTGCGCACCCGGCCTCGCCCCCCTCTCTCGACGACGGGAGAGGGGCGAAGTGCGCGGGAGCAGCGGTGCGCCGGCCGCTGGCGGCCGCCGCCGGCCGCGCCGCGCCGCGCCGGAACAGCGGGGTCCGGCACAGGGACGCGATCACGAGCCACAGCCCGAAAGCGATGAACCACGGCTCGTGCACACTAAACACTGCCGTCCCCCACGGTCACCTGGAAGTTCTCCAGCCGCCCGAAGTTGATGGCGATCTCCTCCGTTGGCACGCCTGCGTTCTCGTTGCCCATCTGGCGGACGGCATCGATCGTCACGTCGCTGAACTGGTAGAGCGCCATCTCTCCCCGGCCGGCCGCGACGCCATCCTCGTTGACGGGAACGACCATGAATTCGCACTTGTGCATGTGCGTTCCCTTGGAGCAGGCCAGCATAAGCGATGGCGACGCGGTATCGAGTGGCTTGACCACCACCAGGTCGGAGAACTGCGCCTTGCCGGCTCCGCCGCCGCCGCCGTTCTGGTTATTGCCGACCTGCCCCACGCCGAAGCTGAAGGAGAGAACCTGAATCTCGCCCTTGTGCTTCGAGTCGGTCGACTCGCCCATGATTCCGTCGAGCTTGAGGAAGAATTCGACTGCTGTTGGCATAGCTTTATCTCCTTGGAGGATCTCCCGCACGGGAGATCGCGCCGCCTCGCTTCATCGCTTCGGTCGGCAGGTAATGCGGTCCCGGAGGGACCTCGGTTACGTTTTCCGCCTAGACGACGTAGATTTCCGGCGCCTCGATCGGGCCGTGGTTGAGCCCGCCCGTGACGAGGATGCGGCCATCGGGCAGCAAAGACGCGGCGTGCTCGCGGCGCGGCGTCGCGAGAGGACGCGCCGGCGACCAGGCGTTCGTCGCGGGGTCGTAGATTTCGGCCGATGAGATCGCGGCGCCATTGAAGCCGCCGAGGACGAGTACGCGCCCGTCGCGAAGCAGCGTCGCGGAGTGCTGCGACCGCGCCGTCATCATGGGCGCCGCCGCGGTCCAGGCGCTGTCCGCGAACAGCCGGGCATCGGCGAGCGGTCCGTGGTACGCGCCCCCAGCGATGAGGACAGCGCCGTTGCGCAGCACGGTGGCCGTATGTTGGTGGCGTGGCAGCGGCTTGAGCTTTCGGCCCTTGCCGCGGCGAATGGGCGCCGCCCTGCCTCTGCGCAGGGCCGCAGCCGCGTTCGCCTGGTCGATTGCGAGCGGCGCCGCAATGGCTGCTGCCAATCCGTAGAGCACGGACCGCCGGGATACGTTCAGATCGCCGTCGCCCGTGCGGCCGGATGGACTACTGTGTTGATCTTTCATGCACGCCTCCTTGGCGCATCTCCGTGAGGGCCTTCGGCGCCTCTTGCGGCGTCGGCAGCGCACCACGTACGAGGGTTTTCGATTCGCAGGCGGGCCGGAAGGACGCGCCGTTGCGCCGCCGTCCCGCCTGCTCCATTACCGTTCCGCTGAGCATTATCTCTCGGCAGCGTGGCCGCAACCGTGGACGGCGAGGACCGGATGCCGTGGACGGGGCTGCGGCGCGGCACTGTTTTTCGGCGCCGGGAATCACCCTGCGCCACCGCCATCTCCCGCAGGATCCGGCGGCGCGCACTACGGCGCGAAGGCGCTGAATGTACCGCCGATCGTCGGGCTGAAGCCGGCATCGAAGAGCTGGAAACCACCCTGGAAGCCGAGCTGCTTGCCCGTCATCGGGTCGGTCATGTAGCTGCCGCCGAGGTACACTGCCGGAAGGAGCAGCGAATTCGATGCCTGCCCCAGCAGATCGAAATCGTACCCACCGGCCTTGCGCTCCGGGTCGATGGTCGCCAC
>DATGJU010000639.1:0-11736 GCA_035295045.1 Chthonomonadaceae bacterium | reverse complement strand
CGCCGCCGAGGGCCAGCGCAAACGCGGTCGCCACGAGCAGCTCGCCGCGAGCCACGCGGTGGTACGCGATGATGAGCGCGACGATTGCGACGGCCGCAAACGCCGCAAACATCCAGTTTTTCGACGGCCCCAGGCCCCACGCGCCGCCCGTGTTCTGCGTTAGGGAGAGAAGGAAGCTGTTCCCGATAACGGAGCGATACTCCCCAAATGCCATGGTCCGCAGGACCAGTGCCTTGCTGATCTGATCGGCTGCAAACACCATCAAGACGATGCCGTAGAAATAGGCGGGGCGAAGCCCTGCCGGGCTGGTTAAACGCTCCATGGGAACTGCAGCCAATCTCGAATACTCCTTCGCTGTGCCGCGATCGCGCGCTACTTGTCTGCGCGAGACGCGGCCTCCACCGTCATGGTCGCCCAGGGAATGGCCTCCAGGCGCTCGATGGGAATGGGAACGCCTGTGACCTCACAAATTCCGTACGTGCCGTCCGCGATGCGGTCCAGTGCATGGTCGATCTCGTGGACGAGCTGCCGCGCGTTCTCGTCGAGTACCGTCTCCCGATCATGGTCCACGATGGCCGCCGCAGTATCGGCGTTCTCGGCGCTGTCGAAAGTGGTCACGCGCGAGAGCTCGTTCTCGGATGCGTCCTCATCCTCGGCGCGAACGTCGGCCTCGTCTTCCCGGTAGACGCCGGCAATCCGCCGGCGCTCCGCGATGAGCCGCCTCTGGAAGGCGCTCAGGTCGATATCGGTTCGTTGCGGCGTCATGGCCCTCTCCTTATCGGTAGTTGGTCGTCGGTAGCTGGTAGCTTGTAGTCGGTAGCTGGTGAATGCATTCAGCTAGGTACCGGCTACCGACTACCAGCTACCGCATCCGCGCAGCGGGCGCAGATTTCCGGGTGGCTTGGATCGGCGCCGACGTCGCGCTTTATAAGCCAGCAGCGCGCGCACTTCACGCCCTCCGCCGGGCCGGCTTCGATCGCGTCCACGCCGCCGATCGCGACCTGTGAGACCAGGAAGAGCGACGCGAGCGCATCGCCGAAGCTCTCCAGGTTCCGATAGCTCTCCGGCAGCGATACTCGCGTTTCCAGCGGATTACCGATCCGGCCGGCCTGCCGGGCCTCCTCGATCGCCTTCTTTACGGCGTCCCGGGCCTCCAGAAGCGGCGCCCAGCGGGCCAGGAGCGGCTGATCCGGCCGCCGAGCGGCCGGCAAATCCGCCAGGTGGACGCTCTCGCACCCGGCGATCTTAAGGTAGCCCCACACCTCTTCTGCCGTGTGGACCAGGATCGGCGCCAGCAGGCGCGCCAGGGTCTCCGCGATCCGGTGCATCGCGGTCTGCGCCGAGCGGCGCTCGCGCGAGGCCGCAGCGGAGGCGTAGAGCCGATCCTTCAGGACGTCGAGGTAGAAGGCGGAGAGCTCAACGCCGCAGAAGTTGATCGCCGATTGGTAGACTCGGTGAAACTCGTATCTATTATACGCGGTTTCGCAGGTCTGCACCACCAGGTTTAACTGCTCGAGCGCCCAGCGGTCCAGCTCCTCCAGGTCGCCCTCCGCAACGCCGTCCGACGCCGGATCGAAGTCGTAGAGATTGTTGACGAGGAACCGGAAGGTGTTGCGGACTCGCCGGTACATTTCGCCGACCTGCTTCAGGAGGTTCTCGCCGCAGCGCGTGTCCTCCATGAAGTTCTGCGAGACGACCCACCATCGCACGATGTCTGCGCCGTACTTTTCGATTACGGTGAGCGGGTTGACGCCGTTCCCTTTGCTCTTACTGAACGCTTCGCCGTTCTCGTCGAGCGTCCAGCCATTCGTGATTACCGAGCGGTAGGGCGCCGCGCCCTTCGTTCCCACGCCGATCATCAGCGACGAGTTGAACCATCCCCGGTGCTGATCGCCGCCCTCCAGGTAGACATCGGCGGGCCAGCGCAGATTCGGCCAGTGCGCCGTATTCTCCAGCACCGCGCGATTGGTGGACCCGGAGTCGAACCAGACGTCGAGCACATCCGTCTCGTTGCGCAGGGAGGCTGCCCCGGCGCCGCATTGCGGGCAGGTGAAGCTTGCCGGCAGTATTTCGGCGGCGGACTTCTCGTACCAGGCGTCCGAGCTCTCCCTGCGGATGAGATCCGCCACCGCCGCGACGCTCTCAGGCGTAAGGATGTGGCTGCCGCACTCGCCGCAGTAGAACGCCGGTATCCCGACGCCCCACGATCGCTGGCGCGATACGCACCAGTCCGGCCGGTTGGCAACCATCGTCGTGATCCGGTTAAGGCTCTCGCGCGGTATCCACTCGACCTTCGAGATCGCGTCCAGCGCCTGCCGGCGGAACGTCGTGCCGTCGCGCTCGTGATCGATGTTCATGAACCACTGGACCGTCGCGCGGAAGATGAGCGGGCTGTGGCAGCGCCAGCAGTGCGGATAGGAGTGGCTCGTCTTCGCCGCCTGCAGCAAGCTGCCGGATTCGCGCAGCGCTTCCACCAGGGCGATGTTGGCCTCGCTGTCGCGGTCGGTCCGGCCGAACGTGGTCACGCGCAGCCCGGCGAACGATCGACCGCCGAACTCACCGGCAGCCGCCGTATACCGGCCCGATGGGTCCACCGGGTTGAGCACTTCCAGGCCGTAGCGCGCGCCGGTCTCGAAGTCCTCTTTGCCGTGCCCGGGCGCGGTATGCACGATGCCCGTGCCGGCGTCCATTGTCACGTAGTCGGCGAGGAGCACCGGCGAAGGTCGGTCGAACAGCGGATGCCGGAAGACGAGCCCGTCCAGGTCGGCGCCCTTCACCCGGCGGAGAATTCGTGATGGGGCGAGCGGTTGAGCGGGTGAGCGGATGATGCCAGCGTCGCCGGTCGCCTCCTCGCCGGGCGTATTTGACCGGTCGGTAGTGGCCGCCCCAGTGGACCCGCGGTACTCGCCCGGCGCGCCGTTTGCGCTGCCCACCGCCGCCAGTACAGCCTTCAGCAGCGGCTCGGCAACCAGGTAGGCGCTGCCGTCCACCTCGGCGACGACATAGTCGGCGTCGGGGTGGACCGCGAGGGCCAGGTTGGCCGGTATCGTCCAGGGCGTGGTGGTCCAGATCACGGCGTACGGCGTCAGGCCGGAACGGCCGCTCTCGTAGGGCTCGGCGAAGACGCCGTTCGGGTCCGCTATCAGCGGGAAGCGGACGTAGATGCTGTTCGAGGTGTGGTCCTCGTACTCGACCTCCGCGTCCGCGAGCGCCGTTTCGCACGTCGCGCACCAGAACACCGGCTTGAGCCCGCGGTAGATGAACCCCTGCTCCGCTAGCTCGCCGAACACCTCGACGATCTTCGCCTCGAAATCGTAGCTCATGGTCAAGTAGGGATCGTCCCACTGCCCGCGGACGCCGAGGCGCTTGAACTGCTCGCGCTGCACGGCCACCCACTTCTCCGCCGATTCGCGACAGGCGCGCCGGAGCGTCACGCGGTCCGGCTGCTGCTTCTTGTCCCGGAACGCCTTCGCCACCGCATTTTCGATCGGCATGCCGTGGTTGTCCCAGCCCGGAACGTAGGGCGCGCTGTAGCCCTGCATCGTCCGCAGGCGCGTGATGATGTCCTTTGCCACTTTGTTGAGCGCGTGGCCGAGGTGGATGTCGCCGTTGGAGTACGGCGGTCCGTCGTGCAGGATGAATGTGCCGCGCGGCGCCGGCTTGTCCAGAGTTCGGCGGTACAGATCCAGCGCCTCCCATCGCCGCTGGATTTCCGGCTCGCGCGCCGGCAGGTTGCCCCGCTGCGGAAAGGCGCCCGTATCCTTGTCGCTAAGCGTTATGTTGAGCGTCCCGCGGTAGTCGCGGCGCTCCGTCTCGTCCGTTGCAGTCATACGTCACTCCCAGGCTCTGTGGCGAACGTCTTCTCCCGATCCAGGCGCAAAAAATCGCGCCCGCTAAAGTGCGGATCGCACTTTGGCTGCGCGCGTGATCAGGCGACGCCGGGACCTGCGGGATGCTGCGATCCCGTCAGGTCTTCGGCGCCGCCTGCGGAATCTCGATGATCGTGACCATCAGGACAGACAAGCGGCGGTCTCCCCCACACAGGTATCGATGCTGCGGCGTTCGCATAGCAATATCTTCTTCGGTCGCTTCAGCGGACAGCTGAGCCGCGGCTGCGCTTCCGCCTGTCCGCATCCTCCGGGAACCGGAACGAGGCGGCCACCCTGTTGAAAAGCGTGGCGTCCTTTTTCAGCGCCTCGGGCACAGCGGAAAACGTAAGCGTGTAGCTCAGGTCGCCGTATATGGTCACGACTCGCCGCGTGAATACGGGCGGCTGGCCCTTGAGCGTCACGATCGAGTCCAGAACGACCGCCGGATGTCCGCCGAGCGTCGAGCTGCGCTGCCGGCGAACCCTGATCGCCGGATTCTTCGCGTCCGCAGCTCTGGCGACTTTGACAATCTGCGCGAGCGTTTTGTGCTCAGTCGGCTCCGGATCGACGAAGAAATTGGTCTGAAACCCGCCCTGAAGGGGGCCGAGAAACGCGACCATGGGCCGCGGCATGCTCGTTTTGCGTGTCCATCCCGCGGGCGCCGTCAGCGCATAGCCGAACTCCGCGTCGGCGTAGCGCTCGCCCGCGCCGGCTGCTATCGGCGCCAGGCCAACGGCAAGCATCGCCGCGAAGAGGCGAAGGAGATCGTGACGTCCTATTGCCATCAAGTTCGGGTTACCACCTGCGGCTCCGGCCAGCGATTGGCGGCGGCGCCAACACCCAACACCCTAATGGAAGTATACCGCGAATCCGATCCCGCCGCAAACCAGACGCGGTCGGGCATCTGTCTGCTAGACATGAGCGCGCGCGGCGTGCTACCCTACCCGGCGGCGTTGGGATCCGGCGGAGCGTGACCGAGCGCGCGGCAGACGGAACGACCGCTCCATCCGCCTCCGTATGAAAGAGGGGCGGCGAGAACCGGCCGCGGGGGGCGTTTCGCCGGTAATCGATCGCACGTGACCCGACTTCGGCGGGTCGCAACTTTAGCGGACGCGGCCCCGGTCTATTACAGGGAGCGGCGGCCGACGGCCGCCATAAAGGGTATTCATGACGAACGCGGCATCGGCCGGCTGGTGGGAGCGGGAGAGGCAGCGCGCGCTCAAGCGCGTGCTGATCGGATTGATGCTCGTCCTGGCGCTCATCGGCTACTTTCAGTACATCAATTGGATCGGAAGGACCGGAATCATCCACGGGGTCAACTTTCCGACCGCGAACTACATCGCATTTGTGCGCCGTCTCGACGACGGATCGTCGGCCATCTACGCGGTGCGGGCGGACGGCTCCGACCTGCGCAAGCTGACTGCCGGAAACGACGCGTCCAACAAGGAGCATCCCTGCTGGACGCCGGACGGCAAGACGCTCGTATTCGCTTCGAATCTGAAGGACCTGAAGACCAGCCAGATATACGTCCTCGGAGATGGTGCACCGGTTCAGCTTACGTACGGGTCTGGGAACAAGTTCTCGCCCACCGTCAGTCCGAACGGGAAGCTCGTTGCGTTCATTACCCAGGGCGTCGTAAAGACTGTGTCGATAACGGGCACCGACGTGCGCCAGGTTATGCCGCTTCCTCGCGCCGGAAATGAGAATACCGCCGACAGCGGCAATCCGGAGACGGAGACGGCGCCCTACCTTAGCGCGGTGTTCGGGCCGGACAGCGCGACACTGTCCGGCATCCAGGACGTGAGCAACGTAACGATCACCGCCGGTCCCGAGGAGGCGAACGGCCTCTACGGCAAACACACGACGTTTGCATCGCTGCCTATCGACCAGCAGGTGATCGTCCTTTCGGCGAATCGCGATAGCGCCTTTCCGCCGAATCCGTACGGCCACGAGGTGAGCATGTCCTGGGAGCCGAACGGCGAACGACTCGCCTGTTCCTACACCGAGCTGCCGATGCTGGACAACGAGCAGCGGCCGGTCGACCTTCAGGCGAAGCCCCTGCCGAAAGGGAGCAGCCCGCTGCCGATCAGCGGGATCCAGATCTGGTCGTTCCCGGCCAAGGACGACCCGACGTCGAAGATGCCGTCATTCCAGCCGTTCTACGGCTGCCTGGGCTACAGCGTCGAGCCGCGAAACATCGACTGGTCGCCATCGGTAGTCGCGGGAAACGAGCGGACATCGCACATTGCGTGCGAAATCTGGCGGCTCAAGTCCGAAGGCGTTCGCGAGCTGGCGGGCATCCGCGTGCTCGACCTCGTCGAGCCGGTTACCAAGGATAGCGCGGAACAGCAGGCGCCCCGGATCATGACGATGCCGGCCGACGTGCCCTCCATGCCGCTGCTCGTCCAGGCGGGACCCGGCGGCAAGCCGGAGAACCCTCACTGGTCGCCGGACGGCGCGCGGCTTGTATATGAGGTGGTCCGGCCGGACGGCAAGCGGGATATCTGGACGATAAACGCGGACGGAACCAACCCGATCAATCTGACGAAGGGGCAGGGCGATAACTTCGACCCCGCCTGGTCGCCGAGCAGATAGGCCGGATCCACTAAAGTGCCTGGGAACAACACAATGCAGCAGAAAGGAGGAAGCGGCCATGCTCGGTCTGAAGCTCCGCGCGGCGCGACGCTCCGCGCCATACCGCCGTCTCCTCCTTCTCTTCGCGATCCTCGGCCCGGGCATTATCGCGGCCAACGCCGATAACGACGCGAGCGGAGTCTACCAGTACGCACTCGCCGGCGCGCAGTTCGGCTTCGGCATGCTCTGGGTGCTCGTCATCGTAACGGTCAGCCTCGCCGTCTGCCAGGAGATGGGCGCGCGGATGGGCGCGGTGACCGGCAAGGGACTCGCGGACCTCATCCGCGAGGAGTATGGCGTCCGGATGACGCTGTTCGCGATGGCGACGCTGCTGGTCGCCAACTATGCGACCACCGTTTCCGAGTTCGCCGGCGTCTCCGCCTCCGTCGAGATATTCGCGCCCGCCTGGTGCGCGAATGTGGCGCACAACGTCATTCACCCGCTCTTTCACGTGACCCCCGCGGTATTGCTCAACCCCGTCTGGGCGAAGGGGATCGTCCGCTGGATCGCGGTCCCGACGACGGCGCTCGGCGTCTGGGTCCTTGCAACGCGCGGAAGCTACAAGCGGGTCGAGCGGATCCTGCTTTTCGCGTCGCTCATCTATCTCTCGTACATCGTATCGGCGTTCATGTCCGCGCCGCCGTGGGGCACGGTGCTCCGGCAGACGGTGGCGCCCGACCTGCGCGGGATCAAGATCGACCGCGACTACGTGTTCATGGTGATCGCGCTCATCGGCACCACCATCACGCCATGGGGCCAGTTCTACATTCAGTCGTCGGTGCGGGATAAGGGCGTTCGGGCGGAAGAGTACGGCCTAACTCGCGTCGACGTGCTCTTCGGAGCGTTCTTCACCAATTTCATTGCCTTCTTCATCATCGTCTGCTGCGGCGTGACGCTGTTCCATGCCGGCATCGCTCCCAATTTCGACGATGCCGGCCAGATTGCACTGGCCCTCGAGCCGCTGCTGAAGAACGGAGCGCTCGCGACGATGCTGTTCGCGTTCGGGCTCTTTAACGCCTCCTGCTTTGGCGCGATCACGGTGCCGCTCTCCACCTCCTACGCGATCACGGAGTCGCTTGGATCCGAGTCCGGTGTGGGCCGCCGTACGCGCGAAGCGCCCCTGTTCGTCGGAGTGTTCGCGTTCCAGCTCATCATCGCGGCGCTGACCGTCCTGCTTGGCGGAGGCAAGCTGAGCGCACTCATCATCCTTCCGAATATCGTCGGGGGCGTGCTGCTGCCGATCATCCTCGTCCTCTCGCTGAGGCTGGTCAACGAACAGCGCCTGATGGGCCGCTATACGAATAGCCGACTGGTCAACGTGATCGCCGTGACGACCACCGTGGTCGTCATCGCGCTCTCGCTGACGCTGCTCGTCCAGACGATTCGGGACAGTCTGTTCACCAGCCACAAACAGGCTCGCCTGGGCGGCGCCGGGCTTGGCAACCGGCGCGAGGAGACGGAACAATTCGGATCGGTAACTCGTCTGTCGAACACAATCGACGACCGCGTCGGACAATCCCGCGTCACCGCGCTGACGAGCCGAAATCCGCGCCACCATTTGGCCGGCCGGCACGTAGTTAGGACCAGAGGATAGATTTCCGCGGGCATGCCGCGGCGCGGCGCTCGATTCCCATCGAGATCCGTTCGCCAGCGCCTGGAGGTAGGTTCGAAAGACTCCAACCGTGGCTGCGCGCGTGGGGCCGATAACATCGAGGAGGAGAGTGACGATGAACAAGGACAATCTCGGAAGCTGTCTGGTGTTTTTCCTGCTCGGCGCCGCAACCGGAGCCGCAGTTGCGCTGCTCTACGCGCCGCAGGAGGGCGAGGCGACACGGCGCTACCTGGCCGACAAGACGGGCGAGGTGAAGGACAAGGCAACGGAAGCCGCCACCACCATCGCGAACCAGGCCAAAGAGCGATACTCGACCGTGGCGCAGCAGGCCAAGGACACCTACACCAACGTCTCGTCGCAGGCCAAGAGCAAGCTGGACGATATCCAGGGCAAGGCGCAGGACCTTATGAACCGCGGCCAGCAGGCCGCGAATGACGGCATCGACAGGGCCGCGGACAAGGCGCACTCCGCGGTCAATAGCACCGCGTAGGACGCATCTCGGTCGGAGCGCGCGGATAGCAGCGCACAGATCCACGCGCGAAGCACTCCGGGCGCCTGATTAGAGATCAGGCGCCCGGAGTTTTGTGCAACAAGAATCTGCCTGGCCCGTGCCGCGACGCGGAGAGGAGAATCGAAGCGGGCAGGCGAATGGGCGTAACGGTTGGCGCAGCGGCGGAGCGGGCAAAGCGCGCCCCGCAATTATGCGAAACGGCGGCGCGGCATACGGGCTGGGCCGCACAGACGAGACGGGAGACGGACATGGTGGTGCCGGCCTGGTGGCTATGGGCCTCTGGAATCTACTTTGTAATCAGCATCATCTGGTCGGTGGCTCTTATCGGCGCGCTTATCATGGTGTACCAGAAGGTAATGCCGATCGTGACCGAGTCGCGCGCCCAGGTGCGCCGCGTTTCGGACAAGGCGAAGGGAATCGCGATCAAGGCGTCTCGAACGGCCGAGGTCGTCCACACGCAGACGCAAAAGTTTCTCGGCAACGCGGACAGCGCCGGCAGCCTCGTGACGCAGCAGGCAAGAACGTTCGGCGCGGCGCTGACGGGCGTTCTGATCGCGGCGCGCGTGGTCAAGTTCGTTCGCAAGGTAATCTGATGGATGACGGTCGTGGATTCTCAGGCGAGTCCGGGGGGTAAAGGTCCGTGGCGGATTCGCCCAGTATTTCAGGTACTATTGAAACTACGTGTTTGAACGCCCAGTTCCGCCGGGAGATCCAGGATATGACATCCGCCGCGGCCGATGCCACGAGCCGCGATTCGATCACGCGCGTCATGACGTCCCTGCTCTGCTGCATCTGGGGATTTACATTCGGCGCCACGTTCTTCGAATGCATTCTCGACGCATGCGGCCCGCTCGCCTTGTTCGCGGCTATCTTGCCGCTCGTCTCCATATGGGCGGCGCTTGAGCGTAAGCGATGGGCGCGCATGGTGCTGATGACGCTAAGCGCACTCGCAATCGCCCTCTTCGCTATTATGGCGGTTTGGATCGCCTGCTCCGACCAGGGTCTGCCTGGCGCCGCAGATCGCGACCTGCAGGGCTTCCTCCTTTACGCGCTCAATCACTTCTCGGTTACGCCGGGATCGGCGCTCTGGATCCTCGTGCTGTCCGCAACTACTCTGATATGGCTCTGCCTGCCCTGGGTCCGGGAGGAGTTCGCCTCCATGAAGGACCCGTCGCTCACTCCGGGGCACCTCCTTATCGCGGGCTGGATCGTCGTATTTTGGGGAGCCACGATGATCGCGACGCCCGCTCAAGACGAACGCTCCGGCCCGCAGGGTCTTCTCCGGGCCGGGCGGCGCCTCACGCTCCGCTACTGACCTTCGCCCCGGCCCGGCCCTGACGCCCAGAGTGTGCGGGACTGTGCCGAAGTGGCATCAGCGGACCCGGACGGAGATGAGGCGGATCAGGCGTTCGGCAGCTGCCGCGAGCAGGCCCGCGGCATCCCGCATCGCCTCATCGACCGACATCGGGCGGTCCGGTATCGGGAGCACGGACGTGAGGCCTAGCGGTCGAAGCTGCGCCTCCGCGCCCGGCTCGATGGCGCCCGCCAGTGCGACCACCGGCACGCCGGCCGCGGCGGCCCGGCGCGCCACGCCGGCCACGACTTTGCCCCGGGCGGTCTGGCCGTCGATCCGTCCCTCGCCGGTGATCGCCAGACTGCAGCGCGCCAGCCGGGCGTCGAAGCCGGTGACTTCCGTTGCGATCTCCAGTCCGGACCGAAGCTTTGCGCCGCAAAATGCCATTAAGCCCGCGCCCAATCCGCCAGCGGCGCCGGCGCCGGGCTTTGACGCCACGTCCAGGCCGAGTTGCTCGCGGAGCACGGTCGCATAACGGGCGAGCGCCGCATCCAGCTCCGTGACCATCTCCGGAGTCGCGCCCTTCTGCGGGCCGTATACCGCAGACGCTCCCTCCGGCCCGCAAAGCGGGTTGTCTACATCGCTCGCGATCAGGATGTCGACGCTCGACAGGGATTTCATCCCGTCCAGGTCGATTCTGGCCAGGTTCGCCAGCGCCGCTCCGCCCGGCGAAAGCTCCCTGCCATGCGCGTCGAGCAGCCGCGCGCCGAGCGCGGTCGCCATTCCGGCGCCGCCGTCGTTCGTAGCGCTGCCGCCAATCCCGACCACGACCTGTTCGCACCCCTGTTCGAGCGCGGCGCGGATCAGGACGCCTGTACCGTATGTGCTGGCGCGCATCGGATCTCGCTCATCGGATCGCAGGAGGGCCAGCCCTGACGCGAGCGCCATCTCTATGACGCCGGTCCCGCCCCAGGCGCCGCCGAGCCTGCCCCACGCTGCGTCAACCGGGCGGCCCAGCGGCCCCGGCACGCGGAGCGGGATGATTCTCCCCCCGGTGGCGGCGACGAGTGTCTGCAGCGTGCCGTCTCCGCCGTCCGCGAGAGGAAGCAGGTCGGTCGTGATCTGATCAACAAAGCGGCCGCCGGTCGCGCCAATTGATGCCGCACCACGCTCAATCCCGGCTCGAATGGCCTCCGCGGCCTCCACGGCCGTCAAACTCCCCTTGAACGCGTTCGGACAGATGAGAATTGGAAACACGGTTCCTGGTTCCTGGTTCCTGGTTCCTGGCGGCCGGTTGCTAGGAACCGGGAACCAGGAACCAGCAGCCGTCAGTACTTAGTCACCTGCTGGGTGAGGCCGCCGTCGACGTAGTACGTGCTGCCGGTGACATATTCCGACTCGGCGCTGGCGAGGAAGACGGCGACGGCCGCGACCTCCTCCGGCTTGCCGAACCGGCCCCACGGGATTTCGCCGATGGCGTTCTGGCGGGCTATTGGATCGTCGAGCACCTTCTGGTTAATCGGCGTAGCGATCGCGCCCGGAGCGATGTTGTTCACATTGATCTGGTGTGGCGCAAGCTCCATCGCGAGATTGCGCATCAACATCCGCATGCCGCCCTTCGAGGCACAGTACGCGGTGTAGTCCGGGAAGGGAATATCTTCGTGGACCGACGAGATGTTGATCAGCTTGCCGCCGCCGCCCTGCTTCACCATCTGCCTCGCCGCGACCTGGTGGACGAGAAACGCCCCGAAGAGGTTGACGCCGATGACGCGGTTCCACTCGTCGTCCGTTACGTCGAGGAATGGGTGCTTGATCT
>DATGJU010000638.1:0-14544 GCA_035295045.1 Chthonomonadaceae bacterium | reverse complement strand
GCCGGGCTCATGCGGCCTGGAACGGATCGCCCGGGCGGTGTGACCGGCTGCCGGGCCGGAGCGGCCCGCCGCGGTGCGCGGCGGGCACCGATAGTGACGGCGCGGGGGCCGCGAGAGGTTCTATTTGAAGAAGTCGGCGTTGACCTGGACGAAGAGCTGCTGGTCCTTCGGCACGTCGCTGTCCGCATAGATCGCGGTCACCGGGCACTCCGGCTCGCACAGCCCGCAATCGATGCACTCCTCCGGATTGATGAAGAGCATGTCGTACGTCGTCCCACCCTGGTCGACCACGCCCTCGTGAATGCAGTCGACCGGGCACACTCCAACGCACGACTTATCCTTGACGCCGATGCACGGCTCGGTGATTATATAGGCCATTACGCCACACTCCTTGATGCCAGGCGGATATAAACCGCCGGAGCGGAAATCGCTTCGCCCCAGGCGGCAGAGTAGATTTTACCCCAAAACCGCCTCGCCCCCGCCGTCCGCGCCGGCAACCGCATACCGGCGGCGTCTGAGTGCCCGTCGCGACGACCGTACATACCGTAACACCGGCTACCAGCTACCAGTCTCCGCTAGTCCGAAGAGGCGGACATCGAAACGGAAGTCCGTCCCGTCGCGGCGTTGAGGTTCGAGCCAATCGCCGTCTCCGCCGTGTTGATGAACGTGTCCTTATCCCGGATGATCGCCTGCGGCGGCAGCGTCGGCGAAGCGGTCTGGACGCCTGGTATCCGCTTGACCGCGGTCCCGATCGCCAGGAACTCGATGATGCCGCTGCCGAGCTGGTACACGTTCGTCTTGATGCCGACCACGTCGTCCGCGCCGCAAGCCGTCGCGTCCTGCGCAATCTTGGCGATGGCGTTCTCGCGCGCCTCGTAGATCAAGGTCGTCAGCTCGCTGATCTCGCCGCGCGCCAGGCCCTTGAAGGCGGCCGTGATTCCGCCCACCAGGCCGAGCGAGTAGACCGAGACGCCGAGCACGAGCTGGATGGGCATGTAGCCCATGTGGACCAGGTTCCACATCTCCTCGTTGGTCAGGTCGCTCGAGACGGGGTTCTGGCGGTACTCCTCCGGGAGCGCAGGATGGTAGCTCGCCGTGCCCAGCATCACCATCTCCTGCATCCCCTGGAACGGTATGATCGAGGTCTTGATGCCGACCACCGCGTTGCCGCCCGCCGCCCGGCACTCCGCGGTGATCCGCTCGAGCGCCCGGTGCCGTGTCTCGTTGAAGACCTGGCTGTACTGGACCACCTCGCCGCGCGCCATGCTCTTCAGCGCGCCCATGATCCCGCCGCCGACGCCTATCGAGTAGGCGACGTTGCCGAAGACGAATTTGATGGGCCGGAAACCGGCGTCGATCTGGCAGTAGAGCTCCTGGCCGTCGGCGGAGGAAGAGAAGCCGAGCTGCTCGGAGCGGCCCTCCTGGTGGACGCAGGAGCCGATGGAGAGGAACTCGACGTTGCCGGCATGCTGGATCAGCTCGTTGGTGACGCCGGTGATGCCGATCCCGCCGTGGCGCTGCGCCTCCGCCACCATGCGGGCGTAGGACTGCTGCCGGCCATCATGGATGACGCTTGTGATCTGCGTAACCTCGCCGCCGGCCAGCGTCCGCAGGCCGGAACCGATGCCGCCGACCACACCAACGGAGAAGACGCTGTTGCCGATCACCAGGTCGCCCGCCTGGAGGCCCTTCTGGTGCAGGCAGTACATCTCGTTTCCGGATAGCCCTGTCATTACCGGCATGGTCGTATCTCCTCACGGTAGGTCACGAATTGCTATTGTGCCGCCCAATTCGCCGGCCGGGAGTTGTTTTCCTACTCTTGCATTCCCGAGATCAGATCCGCTAGCAGCCGCACGCCGAAGCCGGTGGGGCCCTTGACGAACGGGCCGGTGTCGGCATCGACCGCGTGGACGCCGGCGATGTCGATGTGCGCCCAGGGCGTGCCCTCCGGCACGAAGTAGGAGAGGAACGCGGCCCCCTGGATCGGATGCGCCTTGCGGTTCGGGTTGGAGTTGATGATGTCCGCGACGGGCGACTTCATCATCTCCCGGTACTCGGCGTGGAGCGGCAGGCGCCAGAGCCGCTCGCCGCTGCGCTCCGCGGCGGCCTCCAGCCGCGCCGCGAAGGGCTCGTCCGTGGCGAAGAGGCCGGCAAAGGTCGAGCCGAGCGCGGTGACCACCCCGCCGGTGAGCGTGGCCAGGTCGACCACATGCGACGCCTTCTCCTCGTCGCAGGCCCAGCAGAGCCCGTCCGCCAGGACGAGACGGCCCTCGGCGTCCGTGTTCGTCACCTCGACCGTCACGCCGTTGCGGTAGGTGATCACGTCGTCCGGCCGCATGCTGGAGTCGCTCACGCTGTTCTCCGCGGCGACCAGGAGGCCCACTACCGGGAACGGCGGCTTGAGCAGCGTCGCGACGGCGTGCATGGCGCCCAGCACCGCGCAGCCGCCGTCCTTGTCGCGCTTCATGCCGACCATGCCGTTATTCACCTTGAGCGTGAGTCCGCCGGTGTCGTAGGTAATCGTCTTGCCCAGCAGCACGACAGGCCGCGCATTGCCGTCGACTCCCTCAGGCCGGTAGGCCAGGCGGATCAGGCAGGGCGGATGGTCGGACGCGCGGCCGACGTTGAGCAGGCCCTCCAGGCGCTTCTCTACCAGATCGTGGCCCGCGATCACGGTGCAGTCCAGACCTGTCTCCGCGGCCAGCTTCCGCGCCTGGTCCGCCATCCACGCCGGCGTGGCGACGTTGGGCGGCGTCTGGCTCAGGTCGCGGGCCAGGTTGGCGGAGGCGGCAAGCTTCAGGCCGGCGCCCAGACCGCGGGCCAGCTCCGCGTCGTCGGCCCTCAGGCGCAGCGGCAGCTTCGGCTTCGGCTTTGAGCCGGCGCCCTGATAGAGGCGGCCGTTCCATGCCAGCAGTCCCAGGCTCTCTCCAACGCACCGGCCGCAGTGCTCGACGTCGGCGCCGGCGTCCCGGAGCGTCCCGGCAAACGCGAGCGCGACGTTCTCGTCTTTCGCCTTCGCGAGGCGGCGTCCCAGCCGCGCCGCGGCCTTCCGCATCGTCTCCGGCGTGAACTTCGCGCGCTCCCCCAGCCCCAGCAGGTGGATGCGCACCGTGCCGCCGTCCAGCGCCACGAAGGTCTCGACCAGGTTGTCCGCCTCGCCGGTACACTCCTTACGTGACAGGGCCTGCTTCACCGCCGGAAGCGCGAACAGCTTGGCGTCGTCGCCGCCTCCGGAGGGCGGCTGCTTATCCTCGAAGAGCGCCAGCACAATCGCCTCCGCCCAGATCAGTCCCGCAATCTCGATCGAATCGAACATCACCTGACTCCTTTGTACCTGCCGATCATGCCACGGCCGGCGCGGCGCACTCCTCGGGCGCGATCGCCGGGGCGAACTGCCGACCCGCCGAGCGCGCCAGGTAGGCGTATTCGGCTACGGCGGCCGCGGTGAACGCGCCCGCCGCCACCGCCATTCCCGGCAGATGCAGCGCGATCCCGCCCGCGAGCAGGAGGCAGTGCGTGACCAGATTGATTCCCATCCCACGGTAGACCGCCGAGGTCGAGCCGGCCGCCACGAGGAGGCCTCGCGCCCATGAGCCGAGCGAGGTGATCATGGGCAGCAGCATGCCGACGGCGACGCCGAGCCGCGCCGCGGCCTGGAGCGGCTGCGGCAGGCGCAGGACGCGGTCGAAGTAGAGAAAGATGAGGGGCGTGGCCGTGATGACAAGCGTGCCGAGCGCCGTCACGCCGCCGACCAGCCAGGCGAACCGCCGGAGCGCCGGCCGCGCGGCCGCGTCGCGGGCGTGGGCGACGGTGATCTCCTGGAGGGCCAGCCCCCAGCCGCGAAGGATGAGCAGCAGGAGATAGGCGACGGGCCATGCCGCCAGGGTCTCGCGCGAGGCGGGCAGCCGGGCCAGCGCGGCGGAGGTGAGCGGCTGCGCCAGCAGGGTGAGGAGGGTGGTCGCCGCGAGGGGCGCGTGGAAGCGCCAGATGCGTGCCGGAGTCAGCGGCTCGAGCGACTCGTCGACGTGGTTCACGATGCGGCCGCGCACCAGCGGGAGCGCGAAGGCGGTGGTAGCGATCGCCTCCACGACGACGCCGGCCATTAGCGCGCACGCGGCCACCTGGGACCCTGGAAGACGCCCGCCGAGCGTCAGCAGCGCGCCTGTCGAGATGGTTGCCGTAAGGCGGATCGCGGTGCCCCACGAGACCTTGCGCGTCTGGTCGTATTTGACGAGAACGCCCTGGTAGAAACGCCGCCACGCGATCGCGGCGGTCCAGAAGAGCATGATCTGCATGGCGGGCCGGGCCGCGCGCACAATGGCTGCCGGCTGGCCCATCACGCCGTGCGTCACCACGTCGAACAGCGGCGTGAACGCCACCACCGCCGTCAGCGCCGTGCAGATGAGCGCCATCAGTACGACGAAGCGCCGAAGCGCGCGGAACGTCTCGCCATCCTTCACCAGAGCGATCGCCGTGGCGAGCAGCATGATGACGGGGCTTTCGACGAGGAGCGAGAGGGAGAAGGCCAGGCCCATCGCGGCGAGGTGGAGCTGCGGGTGCGGCAGCCGCCCCATCGCGCCCTGGATGGCAGGGCCTTCGCACATCATCAGCTCGAAGCTCACGGCCAGCGGCAGCCAGAGCCAGAAAAGGGTTCGTACGCGCAAAGTGAGCTCGCGGAGACGGGAGTACGCCGGATGACTTTCCAGGCGTACGAATCAGTGTACTCGAATTGATGGCGCTATTCTACTGCGGATGCGAGCGCATCGCCGGCACTACGGCCGGCGGCGGCGGCTTGGCGCGACGACGGTGAGTGTCACGTCGGCGCGGCTGCGGCTCACGACGATCAGCGGAACGTAGACGAAGGGCTTGCGCGGATCCCACAGGCCGCTGCGCTCGATCGCCGCCTCCGCGCCGGGCCGGCGGCCGGGGCGCCGCTCGTCCGCGGCGTAGGCGATGAGGCTGATCGTCTGGTCATCGCGCGGCGTCCGCTTGTCCACCTGGAACTCGCCCTCGAAGTAACCGTCGTTGTTGCGCGTAAGCTCCCACTTCTTGCCGGTACGCTCGTCTCGCGCCACCACGACGATGTTGATCTCCGGCGTGGGCGGAAGCGGGAGGCGCGTCACCATGCGGACCACCTGGCCCGGCTCCGCGATGCTCGGCTCCAGCCGCGTGTTCGAGAAGCGCAGGTAGCTCGTGTCGATCTTTGACGCGACGTCGGAGTCGTAGGATTCGAGGCGCACGGGGTCGAGCCAGGCGGCCAGCGTCTTCTGCGAGCGCCCGCCGGTACGGATCGTCTCCTCCTCCATCCAGTAGATGTGCGCCACGCCCACCGCGTCGCTGCGGTTTGGCGCGACTACCTTCAGCATCAGCGCCCCGGGCTGCCGTCGCTCCTCCACCGGAATCTTGCGCTTCTGGCGGGGCGTCACGGCGAAGAAGACCTGGTCCACCACCGTGCCTCCCGCGCTGAACGCTCCCTTGCTCAATATGTTGGGATCCAGGGCCGATTCGGCGTTCGTGACGGCGTGGACGCCCGATCGGATCGGGTTCGCGACGAACTCCGCGGCCCCCCCGACAAACCGCGTCACCCCGGTCGCGACTTCGGCGATGAAGCCCTTGCCGTGGCGGTACTCCAGGTGCAGAAGGTGTTTGGGCACCGCGAGCGCGTACTCGCCCTCGCGGTCCGTCCGGGCGTAGTCCACGACCTTGTTCTTATCGTCGTAGACCGCCACGAACGCGCCGCGCATCGGCCGGCCCGCCGGATCGAGCACCTTGCCGGACGCCCACACCAGCTCCTCTGCGCCGGCGCTCGCTGCCGCGCCGCACG
Organism: Chthonomonadaceae bacterium; assembly: GCA_035295045.1. Taxonomy (GTDB): domain Bacteria; phylum Armatimonadota; class Chthonomonadetes; order Chthonomonadales; family Chthonomonadaceae; genus DATGJU01. The sequence goes on along the minus strand of DATGJU010000638.1, from coordinate 8,720 downwards.
CCAGCACGCCCACCACGAGCGCGGCGAAGATTGGCCGCGCGCAAGCTTTGCGAAGCCACAGGCGGCGGCCCGCCACTGGCGCGGCGGCGCGCGCGGTCCTGGATCGAGGGGTGTCCAGGGGGCGTCTCATAGCCGAAACGTTTCGCACGGGTCTTTCCTCCATAAAAGGCTGCGGCGAGGGCAAATTCTCGGGAAGGCGTGGCGTGACGGGCCGTAAGGCCACCAGTCGTGACTCATCTTATAGACGCTGTGGGGGCCGAATTGTGACTGAAACCGTGCGGACGACCAGGTACCGGCGCGGCCCAACGGGGCCGCGGCTGCTGCCGATTGCCGGTTGTTTGTCTTTCACTGCCAGGCCGCGTTCTTGCGGTCACGGACCACGTTCTCGAAAATGTCCGTCCCGTCCAGGCGCGTCATCTTGGTCGGAGTGACCAGGTAGAAGCTGGGAGTGATCGAAAGCCTGGTGTCGTTAGCGGCGTCCTGGTCTTCCTTCACGCGGTCCATAACGGCGGTGCTCTCGTAGTCGGAGTCGAATTTCTTCACGTTGAGGCCGAGCGAAGCGGCCCACTCGTCCAGTTTGGCGCGGCTGAAGCTCGGCTTGTCGAGCACTTCCTGCTCGGCGTAGATACGATCATGCATCGGCCAGAACTTGCCCTGCCGGCCGGCCGCCTCGGCCGCAAGCGCGCACTGCATCGCCCACGTGTGGAAGGTGAACGGATAGTTGCGAAACGCGACGCGAAGCCCGCCATCGGGCGGATTCTTCATCAGCGCTTCCAGGATCGGGATCGCCTTGCGGCAGTGCGTGCACTGGTAATCGCCGAACTCGACAATCGTGTACTTCGCCTTTGGGTCGCCGCGGTAGTCCAGGTGATGAGCCGGCTTCTCGCCGAGGATCAGCGCTCGGTGGTCCCGACTACGATCCGGAGGCTCCTGACCCGGCGGACCCTTGACGCCGCAGACCTGCGTTCTCTCGATGACGATCGGCGTACCGACGAAGCCGAAGCAAACGACAATGAACGCCGCGACCCCGGCGAGCAGCCGCTGCTCGCCCTCCAGCCGGTGGCCGGAGATGAACAGGTCGTAGGCGGCCAGGAGAAAGATCAGCGTGGCGAGCGTGGCGGAGCCGAAGCACCAGGGGCAGAAGGAGCAGATCTGCCACAGCGCGATGTACTGGAGCCACCAGGAGATCGCGACTGCGGGCGCCGCGATGCAGAAGAGCGCCAGGTCCAGCCGCCGCCGGGCAGGATTCGCGGGCTCCGCGAAGTCGGGCGCCCTCTCGTCGACGGCCGGGCCGAAGTAGCCGCCGATGGGCGCGGCGCCCGGCTGGCCATCCTGGATGGCGTCGCCCTCGCGAACACTCTTCGCCGCGCGCGCCGCCTTCGCCTCGCCCTCGTCCGCGTCCGAGCTTACGCTCCATTCGGCGGGCTGGCCCAGCTCCGCGGCCGCGGCTCGCTGCTCGGGCGTAAGCGCCGGTTCCGCATCATGCCCGGACTCTCGGAACGCGCGGTCGTCCCAGGCCGCCTGGCCGGCGCGGATCGCCCTTGCGCGCAGGAAGCAGAGCGTCCCGACGGCCAGGTACATCGCCAGCCCAAACACGGAGGTCGGGACCGGACCGACGTGGCCGTAGTCACTCTGGATCGTCTTGGAGCAGTTGCCGCCCAGCTTGCTGCAGCCGATGTCGGCCTGCGGGTGGTACTCTTCGTAGGTGAGCACGATCGCGACCACGCATCCGGCGAGCGCGAGCGCCATCGTGATATAATTCGTAATCGATCGTACGGTCATCGTGCCCTCATTATACACAACCGATGGACTCATTAACGACGTATCTAATAACGGGCACGCCGCCGCAAATAATTCCCCGAGCGCCCAAGAGGACCCGCAACCGTTATGTTGAGCCGCAACGCACCAGCCACTTCTGAGCGAGACGCCGCACGACCCCCAATTCTGGGGGCCTGTTCCGACGGACCGAGCGATACCGACACATGCTGAGAAACGTTGAGAGCGCGCTCGACGCGCTCGCGCAGAACGCCCTGCGCTCGGTGCTTACCCTCTCGGGAATCGTGGTCGGCGTGGCGGCAATCGTGCTGCTCGTCGCCATCATGCAGGGCGTGAAGGCCGAAGTCGCCCGGGAGGCCGAGGGTCTTGGCGCCAACATGGTGGTCATCGTGCCGAGCAAGCTGGACGAGAACGGGCAGCCCAACGCAATGGCGATGCTCGGCCGATCCTCCCTTTCGGAGCGGGACGTGACGGCGCTGCGCGGAGTGCCGGGCGTGGAGATGGTCTCGCCGGTGATGTTCGTCTCCGGCTCCGCGGAGCGGAAAAAGCCGGACGGCACGAAGGTGACCGTCGACAGCGCGCTTGTAGTCGCAACGAATGGGCAGGGCGTGCGGATGAATCCGGCTCCGCTGGTGGCCGGCAGCTACTTCACGGACGAGTCGGACGACCACGTGTGCATGCTGGCCGACTCGCTGCGAAGCAAGCTGTTCAAGGACGAGGACCCGATCGGGAAGAGCGTTACGATCGAAAACCACCCCTGGAGGGTGATCGGAGTGCTCGGTAAGACCTCCATGGACGGATCGCTCAGCGGCCAGATGCTGGGCCTCGGCAACCTGATCTACCTCCCGGTCCGCACGGCGCGCAGCGAGATCGCGAACCTTCAGATCAACCGGATTGTACTGCGCACGGACTACAAGCATCCGGCGGACGCGATGGTCAACGCGATGACTGCGTCGCTGCTGGCGAGCCACCAGCGTAAAGAGGACTTCGGCCTCATCACGATGCGCAAGGGGCTCTCGCTGGTCATCACGATGCTCGGTCTGGCGCAGCACCTGCTAGTGCTCATCGCGACCATCTCGCTGTTCGTCGCCGGCATCGGCATTATGAATATCATGCTGGTCACCGTCACGGAGCGGACGCGGGAGATCGGGGTGCGCAAGACGGTCGGCGCACGCCGGTCCGACATCTTCCTGCAGTTCCTCACGGAGGCGGTCGTACTTTCGCTGGTCGGTGGCCTCATCGGCATCGGCGTCGCCGCGATCATCTGCGCCGTCATCGCCCATACCAAAGTGCTCGCCCCGATCATCACGCCCGCGGTTATCGGCATGGCGCTGGCGGTCTGCTCCGCAGTGGGCATCCTGTTCGGCGTCACGCCGGCCGTCCGCGCCGCCAACCTCAACCCGATCGACGCGCTTCGGCACGAGTGAGGAAATCAGGTGTTAGGTGTTAGGTGTTGGGTGTCGGGTGTTTGGGAGGGCTCGCCGTTGGACGCTCTGTCCTGAATACCGAATACCGAACACCCAACACCTGAACCCGCTTACAACTCCAACCTGGGCTCCTCAAGGCGATCCACCGGCTTGATGCACTCCGGGCCTTCGGCGGCGGCGGAGTTGACGCGGCGCGACACCTCGTACGCCTCCATCTCCTCGGACGGGTAGGGCGCGAGGAGCGGCAGCAGATCGCCGACGGCGGTGTTTGAGCTGTCCAGCCACTCCGCCTCGTCCTCGCGGCGCAGAATGGCCGGCATGCGATCGTGGACGGCGGCGACCACCGCGTTCGCCTCCACCGTGATGATCGTACATGAGTGCAGCGGCGACCCGTCCGGCGCGCCCCACTCGTCCCACAGGCCCGCGAAGGCGAAGAGGCCATCATCCTTCAGGCGGAAGCGGACCGGCTGCCGCACCTTACCGCTTTTTCCCTCTTTGCGCCACTCGTAGAAGCCGTCGGCCGGGATGAGGCAGCGCCGCCGCATCAGCGCGGTCCGGAATGCCGGCTTTTCGGGCAGCGTCTCGGCGCGTGCGTTGATCATCCGACTGCCGATCGAGGGATCCTTCGCCCAGGACGGCACGAGGCCCCAGCGCATGCGAACCAGGACGCGCGGGCTGTTCTCGGTAATGACGACAATCGGCTGCGTCGGCGCAATGTTGTAGCGCGGCGCGGCGGGATCGTCGTATCCGAAGGTCGCGTCGATCACCTCGGCCACAGCAAATCGCATCACGATCTGCTGCGTGCTCGATCGAAGCGTGTATCTTCCACACATGGGCATCTCCCTCTACCTGGCGTGCTGGCCATTACATACTACGGCACGGGCGGCAAATGTGGACCCCTCTCGTCGCGCAGGATAATCGCACGGCCGCCGCTAACTCTTCGTAATCTGTGCCAACTCGCCGCAGCGGCCAGCGCGCACACTTCACAGGAGTCACCACATTGGACCAGGTACAGCACAGCAGTCTGGCCAATTTCATCTGGACCATCGCAGACGACGTGCTCCGCGACTACTACGTACGCGGTAAGTATCGCGATGTCATCCTCCCGATGACGGTAATCCGGCGCCTGGACTCGATGCTCGAAGATACGAAGCCCGCGGTGCTGGCGATGAACGCCTTGCTGGAGGATGCGGGCGTCGTCAACAGGGAGCAGGCGCTCCGCGAGGCGGCCGGACAGGCGTTTTACAACACGTCGCCGTTCCGGCTGCGCGACCTGACAGGCCGCTCGAAGCAGGCGCAGCTTCGCGCGGACTTCGAGGCGTACCTGAACGGGTTCTCCAGTAACGTTCAGGAGATACTGGAGATGTTCAGCTTTTATAACCAGGTCCCTACGCTCGCCAAAGCCGACCTGATCGGCGGACTGCTGAGCAAGTTCCTCGACCGGTCCATCAATCTTTCGCCCAAACCGGTTCTGAACGAGGATGGCTCTGTCCGCCTCCCGGGCCTGGACAACCACGCGATGGGGACGATATTCGAGGAGCTCATCCGGCGGTTCAACGAGGAGAGCAACGAGGAGGCGGGCGAGCACTGGACGCCCCGCGACGTGGTAACGCTGATGGCGGACCTGGTCCTTCTGCCCGTGGCCGACAAGATCAAATCCGGCTCGTACCATGTCTACGACGGCGCGTGCGGAACGGGAGGAATGCTGACGGTCGCGGAGCAGCGCCTGCTGGAGCTGGCAAAGGCGCACGGCGCGGAGGCCGCCATTCATCTCTACGGCCAGGAGGTGAACCCGGAGACATACGCGATCGCCAAGGCGGACCTGCTGCTGAAGGGCGAGGGCGCGGACGCGGACAACATCCGGCTTAACTCCACGCTGTCGCAGGACGAGTATGGCGCCAGCGAGTTCGACTTCATGCTCTCCAACCCGCCGTATGGCAAGAGCTGGAAGGCGGACCTGAATCGGTGGGACGGCAAGGCCAACATCACCGATCCGCGGTTCGTCATACAACACGCGGGCGACCCTGAGTTCAGCCTGGTCACGCGGTCCAGCGACGGCCAACTGATGTTCCTCGTCAATATGCTGTCGAAGATGAAGCACAAAACCGCGCTCGGCAGCCGCATCGCGGAGGTGCACAACGGCTCCTCGCTATTCACCGGGGATGCCGGCCAGGGCGAGAGCAACATCCGGCGCTGGATACTGGAGAACGACTGGCTGGAGGCGATCATCGCGCTCCCGCTCAATATCTTCTACAACACCGGCATCGCGACCTATATCTGGGTGCTTTCGAACCGAAAGCCGGAGCACAGACGCGGAAGGGTGCAGCTCATCGACGGGACCGGCTGGTTCAAGCCGCTTCGCAAGAACCTGGGTAAGAAGAACTGCGAGCTGAGCGCGGAGGATCGCGCGCGCGTTCTGGACCTGTTTCTGCGGTTCGAGGAGACGGAGCAGTCGAAGATTTTCCGCAACGAGGCGTTCGGATACTGGAAGGTAACGGTCGAGCGCCCGCTGCGGCTGCGCGTCGACCTCTCGCCGGAGGCGCTGGCCCGTTTCCGCTCCGTGTGCGAGGAAGCCAACGATGAGCCGCTTGCGGCCTGCGTCGCGCGAGTCGCCGAGAAGCTGGGCCCCGGCCCGCACGATGACTACAGCGCCTTTCTGGAAGCGGTTGCGTGGGACGCGGACCACTACCATCTGAAACTTCCCGCCAAGAGGCTGAAGCTGCTGCAGGGCGCGCTGGCTGTGAAAGACGAGGCAGCGGCTCCCGTCATCAAACGGCTGCACCGGCCCGGCAAGGCGGAGGCCGACGCGCTGCACGGCCTGTTCCCGGTCGCGCGGGACGGCGGCCCGTGCGTCGCCGAGTACGAGCCGGACAGCGACCTGCGCGACACGGAGCAGGTCCCGCTGCTGGAGCCGGGGGGCATCGAAGCCTTTTTCTGCCGCGAAGTTCGCCCCTACGTCCCCGACGCCTGGATCGACCCCGCCGCCACCAGGATCGGCAGCGAGATATCCTTCACGCGCTACTTCTACAAGCCGCAGCCGCTCCGCACGCTGGAGGAGATCCGCGCGGACATCGAGGCGCTGGAACGGGAAACCGAGGGCCTGCTCAGCGAGGTGCTGGTGGAGACGGAGTGCGCGCCATGACACTCCGCCTGCGCCCCTACCCCGCGTACAAGGAGTCCGGCCTGCCCTGGCTTGGCGCGATACCGGCGCATTGGGAGTTGCGGCGCACGAAGCACCTTTTCGACGAGCGCGCGCAGAAGGGCTTTCCCGATGAGCCGCTGCTGGCCGCAACGCAGACGAAGGGTGTGGTGTCGAAGGGCCGATATGAGAGCCGCACGGTTACCGCGCAGAAGGACCTGCACCTGCTAAAACTCGTCGAGGCCGGCGACTACGTGATCAGCCTCCGATCGTTCCAGGGCGGCATCGAGTACGCTCACGATCGCGGCATCATCAGCCCGGCGTATACTATACTGAAGCCCTCGACAAAGGCGATCGTGAAGAGGGACTACTACGAGTTCTTCTTCAAATCGCAGACCTTCATCGACAGTCTGACCCTGTTTGGGACCGGGATTCGCGAAGGGCAGAACATCGACTATGAGCGGCTGAGCCGATCGCCCTTGCCCGTGCCGCCCGCCGAAGAGCAGGCGGCGATCGGACCGTTCCTGCGGCAGGCGCTCGGCAAGGCGAATCGCCTCATTCGCGCCAAGCGCCGCCTGATCGAGCTGCTGACCGAGCAGAAGCAGGCCATCATCCACCACGCCGTCACGCGCGGCCTCGACCCGGACGCGCCGCTGAAGCCGTCAGGCATCGATTGGCTGGGCGACGTGCCGGCGCACTGGGAGGTGGTGCGGCTTAAGCAGCTACTTCGATCGATCGATCAGGGCATTAGCCCGCAAGCCGAAAGCAGGCTGGCAGACGATACGTCCTGGGGAGTGCTAAAGGCGGGGTGCGCCAACCGCGGCGAGTTCCGAGAGTCCGAGCATAAACGGCTGCCGGATGGGCTACTATTTGACACCAAGTTGCAAGTAAGGATCGGCGACGTTCTCGTGTCGCGCGCCTCCGGGTCACCGCAGCTTGTAGGATCCGTCGCGCGCGTGCGGTCGCTCAGGTACAAGCTCGTACTATCAGACAAGACCTTCCGCCTCGCGTTCAAAAAAACGGCGAACGCCGACTACATGGTATTGGCGATGAACAGCCGTTACTACCGGCAGCAGGTTGATGGCGCGATTAGCGGCGCGGAAGGACTGGCGAATAATCTTCCAGTGTCGGCCCTCCGAACGTTCGCGTTCGCGGTGCCTCCAACGGACGAGCAGCGGCGAATTCTTATGCAGGTTCAAGGAGCTACGGGTGAACTATCGAGTACGGTAGAGCGGGCACAGCGCGAGATCGACCTCCTTCGCGAGTACCGGACGCGCCTGATCGCCGACGTGGTTACCGGGAAATTGGACGTGCGCGGCGCGGCGCTTCCGGATTTGGCGCGCGGCGCGGAGTGGGATTGTCTCGGCGAAGGGGCCGAGGAGGCGGGAGGTGAGACGGAAGAGGAAGTGAGTGAAGCGGATGGCGACGAGTAAGGCAACAGTGCCACCTGAATCTCCGAAGATTTATCACGTCACTCACCTCGATAACCTGGGCTCCCTATCGTCATGCGGCTGCCTGTATTCGGACTCGCAGATGGTTCGACGCGGCGTAGGCAAGACGGTCATTGGAATGAGCGAGATCAAGCGGCGGAGACTCGAAGAATTGGACGTGAGCTGCCACCCGGGCACCAAGGTGGGCGAATACGTACCCTTCTACTTCTGTCCTCGCTCGATAATGCTCTACCTGCTCTACCGTGCAAATGCCCCGGGGTTGGCCTACGCCGGGAGGCAGCGGCCAATAGTCCATTTAGAGTCTGACCTGAATGAAACCGTCGAATGGGCCGAAAGGGCGGGCAGGCGCTGGGCGTTTTCCACGAGCAACGCCGGTGCCTACTATGCGGAGTTTCACAAGAGCCTGAAGAAGCTACCCCTCATCGATTGGGACGCCGTTCGGAACAACGACTTTTCGGTGCCGAAGATCAAGGAAGGCAAGCAGGCGGAGTTCCTGGTGTACGAGACGTTTCCGTGGCAATTGATTCGGAGGATCGGCGTGATCGGCGCAGGCGAGGCTGCCCAGGTGCAGATGAATCTGGCGCGAGCGGCGCATACTCCGCAGATAACCGTCGAGCCCGAGTGGTATTTCTAGAACCGTGAGGACCAGATGATTGAGCTCACTCAGGGGGACATCCTCCAAGCGGACGCGGAGGCGTTGGTCAATACGGTCAATTGCGTCGGTGTCATGGGCCGTGGCGTTGCGCTGCAATTCCGCAAGGCCTATCCCGCCAACTTCAAGACGTACAAGGCTGCCTGTGATCGGGAAGAGCTTAAGCCAGGCAGGATGCTCGTTTATCCGTTGGATGCGCTTACCAATCCGCGCTACATCATCAATTTTCCCACCAAGATCCACTGGAAGGCTAAGAGCCGGCTCGAATACATCGA
>DATGJU010000637.1:0-5255 GCA_035295045.1 Chthonomonadaceae bacterium | reverse complement strand
CAAACTTGCGGCCCTTATAGTCCATGTCTGCAGCCAGGCCGGCCCGCCGCAGGTCGGCCAGCAGCTTGACGGCGAGCGGGCGCACAACCGACTCGTCGCCGAGCGTCACGATGAAGGCGTCCGGCGCCGCGCTGGCGATCGGCGGCCGGATGCCGAGCGCGTCCAACGTGATCAGACAGCGCTCCATGCCGAGGCCGAAACCGATGCCGGGGAGCGCCGGCCCGCCGCACTCCTCCACCAGGCCGTCATAGCGGCCGCCGCCGCAGAGCGTACTCTGCGCCCCGAGATTCTTCCCGACGATCTCGAACGCCGTTTTGGTGTAGTAGTCGAAGCCGCGCACCAGGCGATGATCGACGAGGAACGGCACGCCGGCCGCGGTCAGGTACGCCTGGAGCCGCTCGAAGTGGTCCCGACTCTCGGCGTCTAGAAAATCGACGAGGCGGGGCGCGTCTGCGAGGAGGCGCAGGTCGTTCTCGTCCTTCGTATCCAGCATGCGGAGCGCGTTCGCCTCGAACCGCACCTGGCCCTCGGCGCTCATCTCCGCGAGGAATGGGCGCACGTAGTCGCGCAGCGCCTCGCGGTATGCGGGCCGCGATTCGGCGGTACCCACGGAGTTGACGTGCAGCTCCAGGTCATCGATTCCCAGCTCCCGAAAGAAAGTGATGGCGAGCAGGATCACCTCGGCATCGATCGCGGGGTCTGCGATTCCGAACGCCTCGATCCCTAACTGCTGATGCTGCCGGTAGCGCCCCCTCTGTCCGCGCTCGTACCGGAAGTTCTGGCCGATGTAGAACAGCTTGAGCTGCGGATGCTCCGCGAAGAGCTTGTGCTGGATGCAGGCGCGCACGGCGGGCGCCGTGCCTTCGGGCTTCAGCGTCATGCTCCGGCCGCCGCGGTCCTCGAACGTGAACATCTCCTTGCTCACGATGTCGGTCACTTCACCGATGCTGCGCGTGAACAGCTCGGTCTGCTCCAGGATGGGCGTGCGGATTTCGCGATACCCGAACCGCCGGCATACGTCCCGGAACGCATTTTCCACATAGCTCCACAGCGCCGAATGCTGCCAGGAATCCTTCGCGGGGGGAAACGGCAGCACGTCGTACGTATAGGGAGGCGCGGAGTATCGCATCGAGATCGTCCTTTGCGGGCAGGGTCTGGGCAGGCGTAGAGGTTATTGTACGGCAGGACGGCGGGCCGCGTCAAATTGCCGCCCTGCGACCCGCGCGGACGGGCTAGGTAGCCTTTAAAGGTCGTGTCGCAGCTACCTGACTGTTGTACGACGTTTGTCACATGATATTGAATCTTCGCCGTTACAACATCTCGCGCAGAAGGGTATTGGGACGTCCGGGGCGAATCGGCTGCTGCGGCGTCTCCTAGACTATGACCGCCCCAGGAGTTGCACCTTTGCGAATTGCCTATTTCGACTGTTTCAGCGGCATCAGCGGCGACATGACGCTGGGCGCGCTCCTGCATGCCGGACTGGACGAGACGGCGTGGCGCGCCGAGCTCGCGAAGCTCAATGTGCCGGGCTACCAGATCGTCGTCGAGCCGGTGGTTAAGGAGGGCATCTCCGGCACGGACGTGGACGTGGTGCTGATCGAGGCGGATCAGGGACACGGACGGCACCTGGCCGACATCGCGGAGATACTGGATAAGAGCGGCCTGTCTGAAGCGGCACGGCGGAGGGCGATGGGCGCCTTTACGCACCTCGCGAATGCCGAGGCGAAGATCCACGCGATGACGCCGGACACGATCCACTTCCATGAGGTGGGCGCCATCGACGCGATCGTCGACATCATCGGCTCCTGCATCGGCCTCGAGATGCTGGGCATCGAGCGTGTCTACGCGTCGCCGCTTCCGTTCAATCGCGGCTGGGTGGAGTGCGCGCACGGCACCATGCCCGTGCCCGCGCCGGCAACCATGGAGCTTCTGGTAGGATTCCCGCTCCGGCCGGACGACCGCCCGAAAGAACTTATCACGCCGACGGGCGCGGCCCTCCTGGCCGAATTCGCCGAGCGCACGCCGGACGGCGACATCGCGCCCGTGCCGCCGATGATCCCGCGCGTCGTCGGCTATGGCGCGGGCAAGCGCGACTCGTGGATACCGAACTTGTTGCGCGTGGTGATCGGCGACACCTATGTCGAGCCGCCCAGGCGCCCGGCCGGAACGCGGCGGCCGCAGCTTCGGGAGAAGGCGAGGCGGTAGCGGCCGGCGCCTATTCGCTTTCGCGGGACATGTGGCTGGCGACGGCCCACCACCTGCCGTTGCGGCGGACGAAGGTATCGGTGAAGCGCAGGGCCGCGTCGGCGTGCTGCCCGTCCACCTCGACGGAGCCTTTCCAGAGCGCCGACACGACCCCGGTATCGCCGTAAGACCGGACAAGCGGCTCGGTGACCTTGTAGTCCAGGATCTTGACCTTGGTGGTCGCCTCGTCGACGAAGCGCTTCAGATCCAACACCTTACCGTCCTCGCCCGTAAAGACGAAGTCCTCCGAGCAGATCGCGGCGAAGGCGGCGCGATCACGGCTCTTGAGCGCCTCGTTCCAGGCGTGCTCGACCTTCATCAACTGCTGGTCGACGTCGTCCTTTCGATCCGCCTTCAGGCCTGGCGCGTCCGCCGCAGCCGCGGCGGCGAACGTCAGCGCGCAAAGACCCAATGATAGCATCCTCATCCTGCTCCTCCTCACGTTTGCCGGCCAGGGTCGTCCTTACCAGAATTCGGGATGCGCCGGGCCGCGGGGCTCGCAGCCCTCGTTACCCACGCGGCGCCGCAGTCAACATCCGCGCCGGGGCGCCGAGCAGCCATGGTGGACCGAGCATAGCGATCGCATTGACATGCGGGCCTGCATGTGATGTTCCGGACGGCCTGGGACCCGCGCTTGATCCGATCCGGACGGCCAATGCTACGCGACGCGATATCGCTCGACCAGCGCCGCGAGCGCGATCACCGTCATCTCCGGGTCCGAGATGCGGCCCCTAAGGCCGCTCACCTCGCGCTCCGGGACCTCCAGCTCAAACCTCTCTTCCAGACATAAGACGAATTCCGCGATGGCAGTCCAGTTCACCGAAAAAGCGTCTGCGCCTTCCAGTCTTCGGTCCAACAAGGGCGCATTCCATCCAGCCGCAGGGAAAAGCTCTCCAAGTCGCGTCTCCGGCGTCACTGCGATTCTAGGGATCTGGCAGGCTTCGGCGATGCAATCTACCACACACGTCAGCGTCTCCATAGGAATAACCCTCTAAGGTAGCGCGCGTGGTTAAATCCGACCCCCCGAAAGCCAACCACGCATCGTATCAATGCACAGGCTCGACCTGAAGTCGCGTGCGATCACTCCTGCGCGCCTGCCTGTACTAACAGTTCCGCAATCTCAAGCTGGCTCTCGCTGCGTGCGTAGTGGAGCGCAGTTAAGCCCTCGCCGTTTCGCGCATTCACGTCGATCCCGGCCGCAATCAGGCGCTCCGCCACTTCGCGGTAACCGCTGCCCGCCGCCTCCATGAGCGCCGTGTATCCCTCATCGTCGCGGCCGTTCACGTCAGCGCCGGAATCCAGAAGCAGGGAGACCAGGTCTGGGCGCCCGGCGGCGGCGGCCGCATTCAGCGGTGGCTCGAAATCGCTCGCGTTCACATTTGCGCCCCGCGCGATCAGCAGCTTTGCCATCTCTATGTCTGAGTCCGCATGTCTGAGTCCGCCGCCAATGCGCACGTGAGCGCAGTGTCGCCGGAGGCAGACGTCAAGTTGACGTCGGCGCCCGCGTCCAGAAGCATCTTGGTGATCGCTGTATGGCCGAGTTCAACCGCCAGGATCAGCGCCGTCTTGCCTGTCCCGGCGGATAAGTCGACCGGGTACCTGCGGAACAGCCAGCGAACTGACATATGGTTCTGCCGCGCGTTCGGGTCGTGGCCCCGCGAAAGCAGAGACTGTACCTCACCGGCGTCGCCCGCTGATACGGCTTTGATGAGGGGGTCCGGCTCCGTCCTGCTCCTCGGCGGCGGTAAAACATACATCGGCAGGAGCGCCAGGACGCACGCGGCCTGGACCATCGCGCTCAGGCATCCATTGCCGGCAGGGGATGGTGCGGGCGCTTCTTTCGGCATTTCCGGCGCCGGTCAGTAGACGTGCATCGAGCCGTCCGCACGGCGGACGAGCGGCATGTACGCGCGCTGGTAGGGATGCTTTGCCGCCTTCGCCTCATCCACGTCGACGCCGAGACCGGGCGCTTCGTTCGGGTGCGCGAAGCCCTGCTCCATCCGGCAGATGCCGCTGACGACTTCGTACGCCGGCTCCGGAAAGCGCGTCCACTCCTGGACGCCGAAGTTGGGAATGACCGACTGGAGGCTGATAGAGGCGGCCTGAGCCACCGGTCCCACGTCCGCCGCGCCGTGGAACGCGCTGCGCACGTTATACGGCTCGGCGAGCGTCAGTATCTTGCGCATCTCGGTGATGCCGCCGGCGTGGAGCGGCTTCATGCGGATGAAATCGATCCAGCGATTGGTGAAGAGCGGCAGACAATCCCACCGCGACGTGAGGATTTCGCCAATCGCGAGTGGCGTGGTCGAGGCAGCACGAACCAGCGGCCACGATTCGCGATGCTCCGGCATCAGCGGGTCCTCGAGAAAGAACAGCCGGTAAGGCTCCAGCTCCTTCGCAAGCCGCGCGGCCTCGATCGGCGCGAGCTGCTCGTGGACGTCGTGGAACAGCTCGATCTCCATGCCCAGCTTGTCGCGAAGGTGCGCGAACAGCTTCGGAACGGATAGCAGATAGGGCGTCGGCTCGTAGATCTGCTCCGGCGGCGTGCCCTCCGAGACCGGCGGATTCTTGCCCAGCACACCAGCGCCGCCGTAGGCGCCCACCTGGCAGCGGACCACCTTGAATCCCCGCTCGATCAGTGCGCGCGCGCTTTCCTCGCATTCGACTGCGTCGCGGCCGCTGGCGTGGCTGTAGCACATCACCCCGTCGCGCGCCTTGCCGCCGAGGAGCTGATAGGTCGGCAGGTTCGCCACCTTGCCCTTGATGTCCCACAACGCCAGGTCGATCGCCGCGATCGCTGCCATGAAGATGGGACCGCCGCGCCAGTAGCCTTGGCGATAGAGCAGGTGCCAGATGTCCTCGATCCGGTGCGGGTCGCGCCCGATCAGAAGCGGGCTCATGTGCCGGAGGGCCTCCGCAACGATCGGCTCGCTGCCGTTCAGCGTCCCCTCGCCGACGCCATACAGTCCCGGCTGGTCCGTCATCACTTTGACGAACACATAGTTGCGGCC
>DATGJU010000636.1:0-5660 GCA_035295045.1 Chthonomonadaceae bacterium | reverse complement strand
GCCTGCTGCGCACCTTTCCGGCGACAGGCGACCGCGGCACGTGCCTGGCATTCAGCCCGACTGGCCGCCTCATCGCGGCGGGCTATCGAAGCGGCCGAGTGCGTATATGGCCGGCCTCCGCGCCGGACGGCGAGAGTCCGGCGCTCGATACGGGCCGGGCTGGCGTGAACGGCCTGGCCTTCTCCCCGGACGGGCGATGGCTCGCCGCGGCCTGCGCGGACGCAACGATCGCAGTCTGGGACGCGGCGACGGGCCGGCGCGCGCAGGTTCTCGGGAAGCCCCACATCGACCCGATCACGTGCCTCGCGTTCAGCCCGAACGGCCGCTACCTCGCAACGGGCGACAAGGCCGGCCGGATCGTCTTCTGGAGCTGCGAAACCTGGCGCTCGACGGCGACGCTGTTTCCGCACGTGTCCGCCGTATACGGCCTGGCGATCAGCTCCGACGGCGCGTATCTCGCAACGGCATCGCAGGACCGAGCCGTCAAGGTGTTCGCCACCTCCGGCCTTCACTTCCAGCTCGGCCGTGTCCGAATTGTCGCGCAAAGCAGCGGATTCCGGCTCAAAGTGGACGGCCAGCCCACGGGTCTCGACGCGGCCGGCGGCATTGCGCTCCGGCCCGGCCCACACGAAATCGCCGTATCCTCGGACGACGGTACCGTTACGCGCGTCTATCCGGTCCAGGTCGCCGCCGATTCCGAAACGAGCGTGACCGTTGAAACCCGGTCTGCGCTGGGCAGGCTGATTGTTTCCGCCGGCGTCCCGGTGGACGCGATGCTCGCCACCAGGCCGGCGCCGACCCCGGTCCGGCAGGACGAGGTCGTCGAGCGAATCAAGCCGGGTCGGTACCTGCTGACCGTCACGCCTCGCGATAAACGCTATGGGCCGCAATCCGTCGAGGTGGAGATTGTAGGCGGGGAAACGTCGCGCGTTCGGATCGCGCCCCGTCTCGCGGTCGGCGATCCGAGCCCGCCGCCGGACGCCGCCGCCATCGGCCAGACGCGCATCAATCCGCGCGATGGCGCGGAGATGATCTGGATTCCGCTCGGCGAATCCACGATCGGCAGCGATACCGGGGATAGGGACGCGCGTCCGCCCCACCCCGTGGCGCTCCGCGGCTTCTGGATCTATCGCAGCCCGGTTTCAGTGGCGCAGTATCGCCGCTTCTGCGAGGCGACTGCCGCGACCGCCCGGCCGCGCCGGATGCCGCAGGCGCCGCGGGGTGGCTGGATGGACTCGCATCCGATCGTGAATGTCTCCTGGCAAGATGCGGTGGACTATGGGCGGTGGGCGTTCGGTTCCGACTCCGGAGTCTTCCTGCCATCCGAGGCGCAGTACGAGCGGGCGATGCAGGGGCCGTCCGCGCGACAGTATCCGTGGGGCGAGGCGTTCGATCCGGCCGCCGTCGTCTGCTCGGTCCGGCCGAAACAGGCGAGCGGTACGGCCGCGATCGGCGGTCGCGCGCCGAACGGCTGGGGCCTGGAGGACATCGCCGGCAACGTGTGGGAGTGGTGCGCGACCTGGTACGACCCGGACCGCTATCGCAAGCTCTCCGAGGACGATCCCTCCTCGGGACGTTATCGCTGCATCCGCGGCGGCGCCTGGGACTCGCGAACGCCGGCCGTCTTCCGCACCGACTACCGCGGCAAGGCTGAGCCGTCGGCGCGCGCGCCCGACCTGGGATTCCGCTGCGCCGCGAACTGAGGGACTCGCGCGCAATGGGCGTGGCGGATGCGGCCTGCGCGACGGCGCGAAGACAGGAAGCGGTGCGCTTGAAAAGGATGAATCCAGCGTGACGGAACCGTGTAAACCGGCGACGGCTCAGAACGTAAGCCCACCCATAGCTAGGGGTTGTGCCGTGAGTGGCGACGTGGCCGCTGGGTCGCCGGCCGCCGCGGGACCCGCCGATGAGTCGCCGTCCACAAAGCGGCTTGCGTGTGAAGAGCAACAGCCGGCGCGCTCCGACAGGTCCAAGGAAGCCGGCGCGACCGCGGGCCCGCGTGCGAGGCTGCGACTGTTCCGAAACGTCGCGTTGGGTGTCATCGCGTGCATCGTGTGCTCCGGCATCTGGACTGTGTGCGCCTCGCCGCCAGATCTTCGGTATCGAGCCACACGGGTCGCAAGCGCGGAGGCCCTGGACTGGTACGACTGGATGTCTAGCGACAGACTGCTCGCGGAGCGCCGCGGACCTCCGATTCGCCTGCAGTCGGTGAATACCCGCACTCAGCAGTCGACGGAGCTTACCGGTTTGTCACGCTCGCTAGCGGCGGCAAGCTGCCGCAGCGTCGACGGCTTGTCACCGGACGGCAAGCACTTGACCGCAACAGGCTGGATCGGGCGCGTACGGACCCGCGAGATAATCGACCTCGGCGGAAGGCGCAACCCTTATCCCGATGTGATCGCCGATGAAGTCGCCGGAGACGAAGGGACGTGGAGCGCCGATAGCAGCATGTGGGTCTTAATTCGCTCCGGCGAGGCGACCTTAGAGTTCGGGTCTCAGTCAGCGGGCGACCACAAATGGATTCACACGCAAAAAGCCGTCTCGCCGACCACCTTTGATCACGCGATTGCGTTGGGAGCGCTGCGCAACGGTCGCGTGCTCGTTACGGCCATCGAGGGCACCAACGAGACTGACACCCTCGATCTGTATGAGCTGGATATGCTGTCGAAGCGGCTTGTCAAGGGGTGGGCCGTCCCAATGGCGACAAGGGGAACAATTCAAGACGTGGCGTTCTCGCCATCGAGCGAGGAGATTGCCATCTTGAGCCAAGACTTCAGCGACAGCCCGTTCTGGAGCCCTGTGCTTGCCAGATTACTGCCCGGACCTCCGAAGGCGAGGTTCTCCATTCTCGTTGCTGACGTAGTGCGGCGCCGAGTGCGCAGGATCGGAAGCCTGACGGCGAGACTTGGCGGAGGCGGCAGTGTGGCGTCACCGCCATTCTCACTACGCTGGACTCCGGACGCCAAGAGAATCAGCTATGTGCTGGACAACGACATCTGGACAGTTCCGGCCAATTGACTTTGGAGGTTCAGGCGCGAGGCGCGCCGCCACCCCGGCTCGGTTGGACGGCTAACTCGCGGCTGCCCCCTAGAACTCGCCAGTGGCCTTCAACTCTACGCTTTGTCTCGCTCGGCATCGGCGGGTGCGGTCGCGCGGTTCGGTCCTGGCTGTGCCGGCGAATGCGACTCAGCGTCGGCGGGTTGCGGCGAAGCACCGTTGCCGCCTGTTCCATTCGAAGAGCCTGGCGCGCCACTGTCCGCGGCCTCGCCACTCAGGGCGCCTACGGGAGGAGCGGTCGAGCTGACACCCTCGAAGGCCCCATTCGCGTCGAGCGATGCGGCCGCGGCTGGAGAGTGCGAGTGCATCGGATCGGCCGCGGTGACCATGGGATGCGGGCACTCGTCGGCGAGGCGGAGCCGCAGCGAGCAGAGGAAGCCGATGCCGGATACGATCGCCACGAGGATCCAAAGAAGCGGTCGGTGGAAGAGCAGTACGAAGTGCATCTGGCCCGCGGCGTTCGTGTAGACCAGCGCGCTGCCGAGAAGCGGAAACATCGCGCTTGGCAGGTTTAGAAGATTCAGAAGGGCGATCGCCTTCGGCCGCTTGTCCTCCTCGGTGTGCGAGAGGAGGAAATGCTGCATCACCACCCAGATGCCGCCGGCGGTGAGCGTGCCGCCGGTAAGCAGGTACACGGTGCTGAAGTAGTACGGGTTTCGGAGTCCGATGGTGATCGCTATGATCGGCGTGATGGTGCAGGCGAGGGCCACGCCGCGCACGGCGGCCGCGGGCGTCCTGTGCTCACTCAGGAAGACCCAGACCGGCATCAACAGGGCGACGCTGATGGCCTGCAACAGTTGAAACGTGCCGCCCCAGTTCTCGTGCAGGTGGAATCGCGATAACGCGAACGGCGCGTAATAGGGAAGAGCGGCCCAGCCGGAGTTCACGAGGATCTGGATCAGAACGAGCCGGGCGAAGGTCTTGTCCGCCGAGATCATCTTGGGCAGCTCGGCCAAATACTCGCGCAACGGCGGTCTCGGCGGCGACGCCGGCCGGCTCGCATGGTCGGGTGGCTCCATGATAAGCAGCAGACCGAGCGTCGAAATCTGGAACATGAGGGCCGAGAGCCCGATCAGCATCGTGAAGTTGAGCGGATACGAGAGGCCGAGGATCTTGGTGACGATCTGCCACGCGATCAGGATGTTGAGGACTCCGGCCGCTATCTGCGCGCAGGCGAAGAAGCGCCCACGGGTCTTCGAATCGAATGCTCGCGCCACGATCTCCGTCCACGGCACGCCACCCAGCCCCTCGCCAAGGCCCACGAACGCCAGCACCCCGATCGTCACCCACAGCGCAATCGTCTTGCCGCCGACCGTGTCCGAGTGATAGATGACGAATGGGAGCGCGACCATCGGGAGGCGAGAGAGGCCGACCGCCCAGACCAGGAACGGCTTCTGCTTCGGCTTTCCGTGGACGACGTACGCCACGAAGACCATGACGCCGTACTGGAGCGCGAATCGGAGAGCGATCGAGCCGCCGATGATGGCCGGAGTCGCGCCAAGACGGACGAGCAGGATCTGTAACACGGTCATCGGGTCGGTGAATGCCGCGCCGACCCAGTAGCTGATTACATCGACCAGAAGGGCGAAGAGATTGCGCTTTACCAGCTTCGGATCGCTTCCCTCTATGGATGCCGCTGTCATACGCTTATAGTACCCTGCGTCAATTCTGCTCCGCAATGAGCGCCTGCCGCGCGCGGTCCAGCGCAGCGTCGACGGCTTCGATCGTGCACGCTCCGTAGATCTCCTCGCGCAGCCGTGCGATCCCGCGGAAGCTCGGGACGTAGTGGCAGAGCTGTCCCCGCAGGTGCCGGACCGCGCGCTCCTCGCCACAGGATCGCGCCAGGTCGCATATGTGCGTGAGCGCCGCCGCGATCCGCTCCTCGATCGTCGGCGGCGGCAGCAGCCTGCCCGTGCGCAGATAGTGCACGGTGTCGCGAATGAGCCAGGGATTGCCGATTGCCGCGCGGCCGATCATCACGCCGTCGCAGCCGGTCTCCGCCAGCATCCGCGCGGCGTCCTGCGGCGCCTTGATGTCGCCATTCCCGACGACGGGGCTTTCCACCGCCGCCTTGAGCTGTCGGATCAGCTCCCAGTCCGCGGCGCCGGTGTGCCTCTGCACGGCGAAGCGGGCGTGCAGCGCGAAGGCCCGTGCTCCCGCCTCCTCCAGCCGCTTTGCGAGACCGGCGGTCGCGAGGTGGCCGTAGTCCCAGCCGGCACGCGTTTTCACCGTCACCGGCGCGTCCACCGCGCGCGCCACCGCCTCCACGACCCGAACGGCGCTCTCTTCGTCATTCATCATGGCCGCGCCACCGCCGGTCTTGCAGACCTTGGGCACCCAGCACCCCATGTTGATGTCGATTATATCCGCGCCCTGGCCCACCGCGACGCGCGCCGCCTCGGCCATGATCGCCGGGTCGCCGCCGAAGAGCTGGACCGCGACGGGCCGCTGGTCCTCCGTGATGTCGAACATGCCCATGGTGCGCCGGCTGCCGTAGTGAATGGCCGCCGTGCTTATCAGCTCCGTCACGAGCAGGCCCGGTCCGCCGATGCGCTTGCAGAGCCGCCGGAACGCGCCGTTGGTGACGTCGGCCATGGGCGCCA
>DATGJU010000635.1:0-2166 GCA_035295045.1 Chthonomonadaceae bacterium | reverse complement strand
GTAGCCGGCAGCTGGCTCCTGGTTGCTGGCGAGGGCGCGAGCTGTGGGGAAGAGAAGCTCGAACAGCGCGATGGCGGCGGGCTCTTCGATGTCGCCTACTATGGAGGCGACCAGGTTGCCTGGCGAAACGAGGCGTTCGTGCCATCTGCGCAGATCGCCGGCGCCCAGCGCCGCGACCGCCCCTTCGATGCCGATTGTGGGCAGGCCGTACGGATGGTCACCGAAGTAGGCCGCCGCGAACTGCTCGTAGGCCACCGACATGCTGCTGTCCTGCTGGCGCCGAATTTCGCCGAAGACCGCCTGCTTCTCCCGCTCCACCTCCTCCGGAGGGAATGATGGATGCGCAACGACCTCGGCGAATAGCGCGAACGCCTCCGCGAGATTGTCGCGGCGCACCTTGAAGCCGTAGCCGAAGTGGTCGGGGCCGGGTGAGAAGCCGATGCCGGAGCCGAGCGACTCAATCCGGTTGGCGATCTGTTCCGCGGAGAGGCCGCGGGCGCCCTTGACGCTCGACCGCAGCATGAGTCCGGTGAGTCCGCACGTCTCTCGGCTCTCCATCGCCTTGCCGCCGCGGAACAGGGCTTGAACCGATACGATGGGCAGGTCGCGCCGCGGTTTGAAGACGAGCGTGAGGCCGTTCGGTAGCACGATCCGCCGCGCCTCGCCGGTCTGCGCGCGCGCTGCGTGAATCCGCCCGCTTGGGCCGGCAGAATCTGGGCATTCGCCCGCATACGGGGTCGCCTCGCTTGGCGCGGCGAGAGACATCTCGGTCACTGGCAGGGAGAATCGATCGGCGGCGGCGGCCGGCGCCTCCTCAAACGGCTGCCGCGGGACGACTTCGAGCACCTCCGGGCGCTCGTCCGCTGTAAGCGCCTCGTTTTGGAACTCTCCTGTGCCCGAGGCGCCGCACGCTTCTGCCGGGCCGCCCGCTGCTGTGCGGACGCGCTCCTCGATCGCGGCGCGCACCTCCTCCGCGGTCCGCTCCGGCGCGTTGGATCCCCCGGGCAGGAACTCCATGAGCGACGCGACGCCGAGCTGCAAGTAGCTCCGCGCCACGCGGCGGACATCCGCAGCGGTAACGGCGCGGATGCGCTCCGTTACCGTGTCGGCAAGACGGTACCCGCCGAGCAGCTCGTAACTGACGAGAGTTCGGGCCATGCCGAACACCTCCTCCTGCGCATACAACCGGCTGCTCTCGATGCGAGTCTTGACGCGCCGCAGCTCCTCCTCCGTAACGCCGTCCGTCTGTACGCGCCGTATCTCCATCCAGATGGCCGCTTCGACCGCCAGTGGGTCGTCGCCGACGCACTCGGCGCCGATTTTGAACAGGCCCATCTGCTCGAACGTCTCGTACGATGCGCTGGCGCTGTTCGCGATCTGCAGCTCCTCCTTCAGCCGGCGGTAGAGCCGCGCCGAGCGGCCGTCGCTCAGAATCGCGCTCAAGACCAGCAGCGGAGCCGCGTCCGGGTGCAGGGCGGGCGGCGCCGGCAGGTGGAACATGAGCAGGCGCTGCTTGTGGTCGCCGGTCGCCCGCCGATAACGGAACGAATCGCGTGGCGGCTCGGCAGGCGAGAGCTCGCGGCAAAGCTCGCCTCGCGGCACGCCGCCCCAAACGCGCTCGATGAGCCGCTTCGCGCGCTCCGTGTCCACGTCGCCGACGATGGCGACGACCATGTTTTCTGGCCGGTAGTGATCGCGGACGAAGCTTGCGAGGTCCTCATGCCGAAGCGAGCGCAGCGGCTCCGGGTGCCCTATGCGCCATCGGCGGATGCGGTGCGAATCGAACGCGAGTTCGTACAGGGACTCCATCAGCATCGCCAGGGGGTTGTCCCGCTTCTGCTGGCTCTCCTGGACGATCACTTCGATCTCTTTGCTAAGCTCTCCGGCATCGTAGAGCGCGTTCTGCAGCGCGTCTGCCTGAACCGCAAACGCCTGCTCGTGGTTGGCAGACGGCACGACCACGTAGTAGTAGGTCTCTTCGTAGTAGGTCGCGGCGTTGAGCGTGCCTCCCAATTCGCGGATTTCGCGTGCGAACTGTTCGCCGTCCGGCCGCTCCGGCGTTCCCTTGAAGATCATGTGCTCGATCACGTGGGCGATCCCACCGACCGGATCCGGCTCATTGAAGTATCCGGCCTTCACCGAGACCAGCAGCGCGGTAACGGGCGA
>DATGJU010000634.1:0-7120 GCA_035295045.1 Chthonomonadaceae bacterium | reverse complement strand
CCGATCTAAGTCCGCCCGTTGATAGGGCATGAGGCTTGCGGACGGCGTGTCCGAGGCGGCGGCGAAAAGGCGAACGGCGCGCCGCCACTGGGACCGCGCAGCGCCAAGCAGCGCGGCCATCTGGATGCCCTTCACTCGCTCGGCCGTAGCGTCAGCGGGCTGAAGGCGGGCCAGGTAGTCCTGCACTGCCCGGCCGGCGGCTGGCAAGTCGTCTTTGCGTAGCGACAGTTCCGCCAGGGCGCCCCGTGCGTTGAACGCGAATGCCCGGCAGCCAATCTCATCCGCAATGTGTACGCTTTCGTCCAGCGCCTCCTGAGCGACTTCAAAGTTTCCCTCGACCATTTCGATCGTGCCAAGGTAGCAGAGGGACTCCGCGACGTCGCGCTTGTATCCCTGTGCGCGACGATACTCCAGGCAGCCTGAGTGGTACTCCCGTGCACGAACGTAATCTTCGCGGAACATCGCCACCACGCCAAGGCTGCCCAGGGTTTCCGCAATGCCCTGCCGCTCGCCGATCTCCCGAAATAGATGTAGCGCGTCGTTCAACAATGCGGCCGACCGACCGTACTCGCCGCGGTCCCGCGCGACACAGCCAAGGTTACGCAGCGCAATCGAGATACCCTTCTTCGAAAGTATCTGCCGCTGCATGTGCAGGTGCTCCGCCAGCGCTGAGGTAGCCAGGACATGGTCTCCTCGAAGTCGGGCTGTGTACCCGATGCCGAACTGCGCCCAGGACATTCCTAGCTGGTCCCCAACCGATTTGAAGAGCCCGAGGGCGCGCTCATACTGTGCATGAGCCCGTTCGTAATTCTGCCGGTAGCCCAGTATGATCGCCTGCTCAAACCAGACCGAAGCGACTGAGCGCAAATCGTGAAGCGATTCGAACAGCATTAGACTCTCGGCGAGAAGCGCTTCGGCGATGTCGAAGTCGCCGGTAAATCCACGCCGCCTTCCGCTTTCTCTAAGTGCGGCCGCCAGACCGAAGGGGTAATCCAGCCATCTGCAAATACGTTCACATTCGTTGAGGAGCGCGTCTGCCCGGTGCGCGTCGCCTTGACGGAACGCCGCGATGCTCTGAACGAGAAGCATGTCAGCGATCCGGGGGCTGCCGGATGCTTCCTGTTCCAGCTCCAGTGATTCGGCCGCGCGCTTGGTCGCGCCGGTATCGTCTCCCTGCGTCAGCGCAAGCTCCGCATCGGCCGCCAGAGCGGCAGACACGGTCTCGA
Source organism: Chthonomonadaceae bacterium (assembly GCA_035295045.1). Taxonomy (GTDB): domain Bacteria; phylum Armatimonadota; class Chthonomonadetes; order Chthonomonadales; family Chthonomonadaceae; genus DATGJU01. Next base: position 5,894 of record DATGJU010000634.1, on the reverse strand, counting down.
ATGATGCCATCGCGCGCTGTTCGAGGCCGACAGAGAGCCAATCGCGCCCCTCCACCACCAGGCCGCTGACCTGCCAGTAGATCTCGAGCGCCGCGGCAAGCCGTAGTCCTGCTTCGGCCCGCGTTATGCAACTGTCGCCGACAGGGGCGCGAGTCTCGCCGGAACCCAGTAGCCACACGAGCGCCGCGCGCAAGTTTTGCTGCTCGGCCGAAACGGTTGCCCGCCAGCGGAGCTGCTCCGCGCCCTTCAAGGCGACCCGCGCGCGCTCGGCCAGGTTCAGCATCGCAAGCGCGTGCCGGGACGCAAGCCACTCCCGCTCACCGTTCTCAAGTTGCGCATCGGCGAACTGGCGCACGGATTCTAGCAAACGATACCGCATCTCATCGCCGTTCTCCTCCACCATCGCCATGGAGCGCGCCCGTAGTTCAGCAAGAAAGTGAAGCGCATTCGGCTCGCCGCACACCTCCTCCGCCAGCTCAAGCGTCCAGCCGTCGCGGAAGACCGCAAGACGCCCCAAGAAGCGCTGGAGTTCCACCGGCAGGCGACCGTAGCTCCATTGGATGGTCGCCTCGAGCGATACGTGACGTTCGGCGCAGTCCTTTCTGCGGCTCACGAGGAGCTGGTCGAGCCTGGAAATCCGACCGAGCATCTGTGTGGGCGACAAGACCTGGGACCAGGCCGCAGCGAGCTCGATCGAGAGAGGGAGCCCCTCAAGCCGGGCGCAGATGGTGGCGATCGCGGCGGCGTTAGCATCGTTCCACTTAAGGTCGGGCCGGACCGCGCGGGCGCGGTCGAGGAATAGCTGGACGCTCGGGTAGGCAATTCCGGACCCTTCAGATGGCGCAGCCCAGGCCGAATCGGCCGCCATCGCGCCGTCCGCCGGCCTCGCCATCAGGCTCGGCGTCGGCAGCGGGCCCACAGGAAACTCCCTCTCGCCGCTTAACGCGAGCATTTGGCGCGACGTTACAAGGATCGTGACACGGTCGGTCCGAGCTAGCAGCGTTTGAACGATCGACCGTAATTCAACGGCCGCGACCGCGCGACCGAGACGGCGGATGTTCTCGACCAGCAGGTGCTCGACGTTGTCGAGAATGAGCACGTGGTCGCGACCGGCAAGTGTCTGCAGTACCTGCTCCAGTGGGTCGGCCGCGGCGACCCGCGGCAGTTTCAGAGCGTCCGCAATCGCGCCGGGCACCTGTTCCGGGTCGTCCGTGCCGGCAAGACCCACGAAGACGGCGGGAACGCGCAGACCGATCGCGATTCGCCGGGCCGCCTCGATAGCAAGCCGAGTCTTTCCGACCCCGCCTGGACCGGTGAGAGTGATTAGCCGTGACGCGACAGTCGTGTGCGCGTCGTCGCTCGCGCACATTGGCCCTTGGCCCGCGTCGCCGGGTCGAACCACTGCGACGAGCGCGCCGATTTCGCCGTCCCGCCCGAAAAAGCGCGTTGCCTGCGCCGGCAGGTCGGAGCCTTGCGGCAGCGACGCCACAACGCTCGGGCCGATGCCCCGCACCCGCCCCTGGAGGCGCCGGCCGGCCTCCGTGGCGGCGCGCAATTCGTCCGCCAGTTTCGTCATCTCGGCCGAAGGCCGCTCGCCAAGCTTCTCGTGCAGCGCGCGCTCGAACTCCGCGTAGAGGCACAGGCCGTCTTGCTGCCTGCCAGCCGCGGCGCACAGCCGCATGACGGCCATACGCACGGCCTCGTCGTAAGGCGCGGCAGCGGCGGCGCGCAGCCCGAGATCCACGGCGCGCCGCGTATTGCCGAGCTGCTGCAGGGAGATCGAAATCCCGCTCAGCGCATCCTGCGCCATCGCCGACAAACGACTGCGCTCCGGACCTATCCAGTCCTCATAATAGCCCGGCAGAAGCTCTCCGGTGTAGGCTGCGGCAGCTTCCGCCCATGCGGCCAGTCTGGATTCCGATGTGCCGGCGCTCGCTGCGCGCTGCACTGCGTTCTCGAACACGATCACGTCGGTCACGATGCTGCCGGGCGCAAGCTGGACTATATCCCGGCCGGTCCGCAGCACGGAGCCGGGCAGCACGCCGGGCGGTTCGAGCTGGCGGCGCAGGGCGTTTAGCGCGACGCGAAGGCTCAGACGGCCGGCCTCCGCGCTTGCATCAGGCCAAAACAGCCCGGCAAGCATCTCGCGCGAATGCGCCCGCTCGCGGCGGTACGCCAGAAACGCCAGCAGGGCGCCGGTCTTATGCGTTCGGAAGTGGGCGATCGATCGATCGCCGCGCCGGACCTGCAGTCCCCCAAGCAGTGCAATGTCGCAAAGTTCGTTCATAGATTCGAGCCAGAGCGAGAAGACGGCCCCGGTCGCCGTCAAAGTGACCAAGTGATCCGGCCACGCAGGAGTATAGGATTGAATCGGCGCCGATATCAATGCGCTTCGATCTGAGCGCCCGCTCAGGTCCGGCGCCGGCTCGGCGCGCCCGGGTCGAACGGAATCGTCGTCCTAAGAATCGGTGTAACGTATCTGTAACGGCAGCGGGATAGAATTACGAAAACGGCTCCGCATTTCCTACATGCGCGCCCGGCTTGCGGCGGTTTGCCTGCATTCGCGTGCCGGACGCATTCCGATTTGGACGTCTATCTCGCGCCGCGTTGCAGTCTTCGGCGCTGAAAGGCTACACAACCATGTTTCGTCCTACCGCGGTCCGGGCCGCATTACTGGCGATAGTCTCTGGAGCGTGCCTGAGCGGCTGCGGAGGCGGCCACGGTACGGCCGGCGGGACCGGGACGACCGGCGGGACGGGCAACACGATCTCGAGCGCGAGCCGGATGGCATCTCTCAACGCAATCACAGCGGCATACGAAGCGCTCCCGCAGACGAGTGCCACGGCCGACGCCGCGTCGCTGCTCGCATTCATCAAGGGGCGTTCCGAATTCACCGCTTCGGGCCTCTCGCGAGACAATTCAGTGTGGGCTCGCTATACGGATGGAACGACACTGTGTATCATGCTCAGTGAGGATCCGCTAGCAGCGGCGGGCAAAGCGGCGCCGCTCCTGCTGCCGAGTCTCACGCGCTCGGCCGGCTTTCCGGTGGAGCTGCCGGCAAGCTCGAACGTGTATCTCATAAACGTGGCCGGTACGGGAGCGGACTCGATGGCTCCGTTGACTGCGATACAAACAAACATCTTCGGTCCGGGACAGTATTCGGCGATCACACTGGCGGGGACGCTGGAAAACCTGAAGAACCTGAACCATATCGGCGTGCTGTACGTGATCGGACACGCCGGAATCGCGACCCTACCGGGGACTCCGGACGAAAATCCCACGTATATAATGAACACGCTGACCCCGGTCTCCTCTGCATCCGACGCGGCTTACCACGACGACTTCAGCAAAGGGATGGTGACCTACGATCTGATTCCCACCGCCAATAACGGCTCGCCCTCCAAGCGGACTCTATCGCCTACCTACGGCATCACGGACCGGTTTGTCCTGGCCAATTGGCAGTTCAGCAACAACAGTCTTTTCGTGAACGACACGAGCGCCGGGGCCGGCGCGGAAGCGGCTGCGTTTCGGAGCACGCTGTTCGGCGCCGGGCTGTCCGTGTACCTGGGCTGGAACGGGCCAGTGTCGCGCGCGGCGGCGGCCGAATCGTCCGGCTACCTGTTCACCGAGATCGCCGGCACAGCTGCGTCAAGCGTTTCGGCTGCTCCGCAAACGCCCCCGGTGCGCGCGTTCGACTTCCAGAACGTGCTCGGCCTGATGGCCACCATGCCGCGAACGACGGCCGGTGCGACGGCGGGCGATACCCTGGCAAGCTTCAGCAGCAGCGGCAGCTACGATCGGGACGTGTACAAGGCCGGCGAATCGCACTTCAAGGACTTCGAGAGTGACATCCCCGCTCAGGCCAATTTCGGTCTCCTGACGCCGTCGATCTCCGGCGCGCGGATCGACGAAGTCAACCACCGGCTCACATTGATGGGAACGTTTGGGAGTGCCGCAGGCCAGGTGCTTATCTCCGGCACAGACTTTTCCGACGTGACGACGTGGACGCCTACGCAGATCACAGTCGACAATCTTCCAATCACCGGAACCGGCTCGAATGGCGACATCCTTGTTAGAATCAGAGGCAGAGCCAGCAATGTCGTTCATATTACCGAGTGGCGCGGAACACTGCTGGCCAGACAGGTACTAAACGGCAGCGAAACAGTCTTGTCGAAGTATCAGATGCACTTTCGCGGCATTCTGGACAATCTTCGCAGTTCGCCTATCGACCCACCCCTTCCGAATATGAACGGCATCGTCGACTCGGTCTACGACGATAGCTCGTGCACGTGGGATGCCAGCGGCTCCTCGACATCCGGCACGGTCACCGAGACCGTATCTCGGGTCGGTTCGCCTGCGCTGCCCCTTAGCAACACGAATATCGTACTCGGTCTGCCCGGGCGCGCCGCATCCCTCGGCATGAGCTTTGACTTCAGCACCACACCGCCCAACATGCGATTTTCAGTATACGCCTACGATAACGATAGCGGCGGCCTACAGAAAATGACCGTCGATTCGAGCTCGGGAGCGACCAATTCGTTTACGCTGCCGATGTTCGTGAATTTCAGCTCGGATCTCGTCGCGGGGCCGGACAGCAGCTTTAACATCCCCGCGGGGCACTGGACTTCCGCCGATGGTTCACAGTCCATTTCGTGGCAGGCAATGAGCGCCGTGTCACCGCCGGCAGACTATCCCGGCGGCGTCTCCAGATCGGCGCCCGCGCACTCTAATCGCGGGACCCTGCCGCACTAAAAACACCTGTCCGGGCCGCTTGCGGCGCTCTTCCATCCTGGCCGACGGAGCCGGCGAACAGCGCGAATTGCCGCTTCTTCGGCATTCCCGCGCCGTGGCGGCGTCCGACCTTAATATGGATTACACCCCACCGAAGCAGCCGCGCCGCGGCGCCCTAGCGGCTCACTCCGTGGACAAGGTCTCGATCGCCCGTTCACGGTCCGTCATATCGTGGATGTAAGAATCGCGGCTCCGCCCTATAATGGGTTCATAGTCCGGGCGCAGTGATCAGAGCAGACTGGGCATGGCATTGCAACCTGATCCGATCCTTGATGAGGAGACTGCGATGATTACATTGGCCCCAAAAACGGACGCCGCCGTCTTGTCCGAAGTCGTCCAGGAGCTGCGGTGGGACTGCAGGACCGAGACGAGCCCAATCACGGTCTCGGTGCGCGATGGGAGGGTTACGCTTGCCGGCCGGGCGAAATACTTCGCGGTCAAGCGTGCCGCCGAGGATGCCGCGCGCCGAATCGCCGGAGTCACGGCCGTGGACAACCAGATCAACGTGTGGATCCCCGCCAACGAGTACAGCGACGATTGCGAAGTCGCCGACGCGGTGCGGAATGCCTTCGCGTGCAACGTGCTAATTCCAAACGAGGCCGTCTCGGTCCTCGTGGACGACGGAATCGTGACGCTGATGGGCGCCGTGGAGTGCCTGTCGCAACGTGAGGAGGCGGAGGCGGCGGTGGTCAACCTGTTGGGCGTCCGCGGGATCGTCAACCGCATCGCGGTCAAGGTGAAGCCGGTCGAGGCGACGACCGTGTGCGACGGGATCAAGGATTCGCTGGAGCGGCAGGCCGTCGCGACGCCGGAACAGGTCGGAGTCGAGGTGGATCACGCCGCGGTCCGCCTTACCGGAACCGTGCCGACCTATGGCCACCGCCGCGCAGCGGTGACGGCTGCCGCCTTCGCGCCTGGCGTCCGGCGGGTTGTGGACGACCTGCGCGTGGCGTAGGTGTCCGGCATCCATCCCCGGGCGACGGCGTCGCGGAAGCTCCACGCGCCGCCGCTCGCGATCTTGTACGTCCAGTAGAACCAGCCGTGCGTGGTCTCGTAGCTGATGAGCTGGGCGTCGGCGTAGGCGCGCATCGCGGCATCCAGAT
>DATGJU010000633.1:0-5689 GCA_035295045.1 Chthonomonadaceae bacterium | reverse complement strand
GATTGCCGGAATTCCTTCATATCTCGAGCGGGATACCCGCGGCAAGCGGCGGGCGACGGATTCAATCGCTTCGCTACACGGCCGTCGGCCATGTATCGCTCTGGGGCTTACCACGGTCCCAAACGGCCGTCGAGTTGGTGTAAGTAGAAAATTGAGCGGGAAGTTCGCCGTCATCGGGACGTTGCTGCCACTTGTCACTTAATCTGTGCCCAGAAATCTCACCAGGACTTTGTTCGCGCTATGCCGACTAGGTAATGCTTGTGCGACAAAACCCGCTCGTTCGGCCTGGTCGGGAGCAAATCATTGTCCGCGGACTACACGCAGGGCTCCATGGAGACTTCTTGGTCGCGGTCCATCTACTCATACCGCAGATTGAAGATTCGTTTCGCTACCTGTTACCGCGGATGCGCGTGATAACCTCTGCGCTAGGCGACGACGGTATCCAGGACGACTACAACTTGAACAGGCTGCTAACTACCGCGGAATACGCTGGGCCATTGTCCGAAACGTTCGGCGAAGACATGGTTTTCGACCTCCGTGGCTTGCTCGTAGAACGCTTTGGCTCAAACCTACGCAACGACCTTGCTCACGGGTTAATGGATTTCGACTCGTTTTATTCGTTCGCAGCCTGCTATTTTTGGTGGCTGGCTCTGCGGCTTTACGCGTTGCCGATCGTGGCAGGGAAGCTGGAAGACGAGGAAACCAGCGCCCACAGCGGGGATTAGACTCTTGCAGCCATAAGCAACGCATGAGCCTTTCGCGGAATCGGGATCCAACGGGCACGTTGGCGGCGCGGGCCAACTCTCGATCCTCAACGACCGCTACTCTAATTCCGCGGCCAACCTCGCGACTGAATAAGGAGAGTCTGCTGTCCCCGCTCCATAGAACGCTTATGTGGAACTGCCAAAGAGCACGATACACCCGCAGGCTGGACGGTACAGTTGCAGGTTACATTACACCCCGCCGGAGCCGTATCGCGGCATCATTAGTGATTGTGTGCGCCTTGCTCCCGATTGTCGCCGGTAGTCTCCCCGCTCGCGCCCAGGGAGCGTCGCCCCTGCGCCTGGCGGACGAGCCCGCACTGCGGGCGGCGGTATCCGTCGAAGCTGCCAACCGGCCGCTATCTGAAGCGCTCGCCGATTTGGCCAAGCAGGCGAATGTGGACCTGGGCGCCGAGAAGCCGGTCGGACGCCAGCGCGTCACGCTACACCTGACCGGGCAGGCGCTCAGCCGCGTTATGGCGCGCCTCTCCGGCCTGCTGAGCCACGCGCCGGAGGGGCCGGCCGGATATTATTGGGAGAAGCTGGAGCGGCCCGCCGGCCGCCGGCCGGGCTACCGGCTGTGGCGCACCCAGCGCTCCCGCCGCGAGGAAGAGCTTGAGCTGGACTACCCGCGTCGCAAGGGCGCCCAGATGCTCCGGGATGTCCGCAAGCTGCTCGTCATGTCGCCAACGGAGCAGGCGGCGCAGCGGCTCCCGCCCGACAACGTCTGGCTTAGCTCCTCCGATCTTGCGCCCTATCGGGACGCGATCGCGGGCCTGTCCGACGCCGATCTCGACACGCTTGCCGAAAGGGGCAGGGTTCCGCTCGCGCCTGGCCGCTGCGCCGAGCAGGTCGAGGCCTACAATCGCGCATGGCGCGGGCAGGCGGTCCAGCGCCGCGACTTTGCGGCTTCGCACAGCATGCCCGATCCCTATCCGGAGGGCATTCCAGCCGCGCCGCCGGATGCGCCGGCCCTCCGGTTCCAGCCAAACGACGAAGAGGGCGCGCGGCCGGAGTTCGGGCCGGACTACTACCTCGGCCTCGCCGGCGTAACGACCCTTCCTGGCAGCGACCTGACTGGGACGATGTCCGTGGGCTTCGATCCCTATCGCGATGCCGAAACGCCGCTGCCGGAGCCGAAAGACAGATCCGCTCCCATCTATGATCTGACGCCGCTGCTTTCGAATCCGGCGGTAACGCGCGAGCAGCGGGGCGACATCGGCTTCACGCTTCGGGCGCTGGCGAAGATCGCCGGGATCAACCTGTTCGCCGAGACGTTCTACCAGCCGAAGCGCTTCGGCGGACGATCGCAGGGAATCCGGCTGCTGAGAGGCCCGCTGCCCCAACTGTTGAACGCGATCTGCGCCGAGTGGCGCTACCGTGTCGAGAAGGTCGGCGAGGACTACGTTCTGTGGAGCATTACCTGGGCGCGCGATAGGTCCTTCGACATTCCCGAGGAGCTCCTCGACGGGTGGCGCGCTCGCGAAGCGAAACAGAGCGGCCTCACGCTCAGCGATAAGTTCGACCTCGTGTCGGCGCTGACGTGGCCGCAAATCTGCACTACGCTGGACCTCGCGTTCGAATCGTCCGGCCCCTGGAACAACGGCCGCCGGTTCACCGACATCTACCGGTTCTGCGGGCGGTTCGACGCCGCGGAGCGGCGCCAGCTCGCGCGCGGCGGCCTCACGCTGGAGGCGATGGAGCCGGCGCAGCGCCAGGCGCTGGTAGAGGAAGTCATGGGCCGGACGGCTGCCGATTCAACCGAGCTGAAGGGAGCGTACCTGGAGCTCACATACGACGACGCCTTCCAGAGCAAGCGCCCGGAGCCAGGGCTCCCGGTCCAGCGGCGCGCGTGGCTGGCCGTAAGGCTGCCCGCCGGTAACTCCATCGCGCCCGCGAAGACGCTCTGGCAGTCCGCGCTCTTCTACACCGCGACCAGTCCCGCGCCCTGACGGGCGGATCGTGACATTGACGATCAGGAAATGTGATGCCGTGCGATCCTCCGCGGAGGTCACGCCCCGCGGCACACACTCCCTGCCGGGATGAAACGGAGGACGACCACGGCCAAGGTCCCCGTGCGGAGGCTCACCACAGCGCCGTCCTGCATGTCGTCGCTCATACCGCGGCGTGGATCTTCGATAGAGATTTGGTATTGACACATGGAAATTACCATCGTATAATCCCATTATGGCAAGCAAAATCACAATGGACCGTGCAGGCAGGATCGTTATTCCAATGGCGGTCCGAAATTCGCTCCAACTCCTGCCGGGCGACACGTTGGAACTCGATGTCACACCGAACGAAATCACTTTAAGGCCGGTTCGAGAGATCGCTACATTGGTCAAGGAGCGCGGCATCTGGGTCTACACGCCCCAAACGACAATCACAAACGAAGATGTTAACGCACTGATAGAGCAAATGAGGGACGAACGCGTCCAGGAAATGTTCGGTTGAGCGAGTACCTCGATACGTCCGTACTGGTTGCGGCGTTCGTCCGGCATCATCCCAACCACGAAGCCAGCATCGTGGCGCTCGAACGGTCGACAAAGGCTACGTCATACTGCTCAGCGCACGCACTGGCTGAGGTATATGCGGTTCTCACTCGCCTCCCTGTTCGTCCAATAATAACACCGGACCAAGCACTGGCGTATCTCGACGACGTTAGGGAACGACTATCGATTGTTTCGCTCGATGAGGATCGCTACCTCGCGACACTACGGCGCGCCGCGACCTCAAGCGTTCTGGGCGGTCAGATCTACGACGCTCTGCACCTGCAATGTGCGCGGGAGGCTGGCGCAGATGCGATACTGACTTGGAACGTGACGCACTTCCAGCGTGTCGCCGTCGAGCTTGCCGATCGGGTCAAAATGCCAGGAACATGAACCGCTGCGCAGGAGCAGTCATGCCAATAAGATCCCGCGCCCTACACCCTAAACCCTACGCCCTACTCCCCATCCTCCTCGCCTGCCTCCTCGCCTGCGCGCCTTCGACCGGCCAGCCGGTCTCACGCCGGCCGCCCAACATCGTCTTCCTGCTGACGGACGATCAGGGTTACGGCGACCTTTCCTGCACCGGCAACCCCACACTTAGGACGCCGAACATGGACCGGCTGCACGACGAAGGCGTCCGGTTCACCGACTTCCATGTCAGCCCCACCTGCTCGCCCACGCGCAGCGCCCTGATGACGGGTCGCCACGAGTTCCGCAGCGGCGTGACGCGCACGATCCTGGAGCGGGAGCGAATGGCCCTGAGCGCGGTGACGAACGCGCAGGTGCTGAAGCGAGCCGGCTACGCAACGGGTATCTTCGGCAAATGGCACCTGGGCGATGAGGATGCCTACCAGCCGGGTCGGCGCGGCTTCGACGAGGTCTTCATCCACGGCGGAGGGGGCATCGGCCAGACGTACGAAGGGAGCTGCGGCGATGCGCCCGGAAACACCTACTTCGACCCGGCGATCCTGCACAACGGCCGCTTCGAGCGGACACACGGCTACTGCACCGACGTCTTCTACGGCCAGGCGATTCGCTGGATGGACCGGATGCGGACGCGCCGGCGACCCTTCTTCGCCTACGTGCCGTGCAACGCGCCCCACGAGCCCCTCCAGGTGCGGCCCGAGGACGGGGCCCGCTACAGCGGTAGGGTCGCGGACCGCAGGGTGGCGCGCTACTTCGGGATGATCGCCAACATCGACGACAACGTCGGCCGGCTGTTGGCGAAGCTGCACGATTGGGGCATCGAGCGGGACACGCTCGTGCTCTTCATGAACGATAACGGCGGCACGTTCGGCGTGCCCGTCTTCAACGCCGGCATGCGCGGCGGGAAGGTGACGGCCTTCCTCGGCGGAACGCGAGCGGCCTCGTTCTGGCGCTGGCCAGGCACGCTGAAGCCGGCGGACGTCGACGCGCTCGCGGCCCACATCGACGTCTTCCCGAGGCTGGCGGAGATCGCCGGCGTCCGGTTAAGTCCGAAAGAGGCCGCGCAGGTCGAGGGTCGCAGCCTCGTTCCGCTGCTCGCGAACCCGGCCGCGCCCTGGCCGGAGCGGACGCTCTTCACGCACGTTGGCCGCTGGCCCAAGGGCGCGCCGCCGTCCGCCTACAAATACGCCAACGGCAGCGTCCGCACGCCTCGCTGGCACCTGGTCTCGGCCTCGACCGGCGCGGCGCGAAACTGGATGCTGTTCGACGTGAGGGCTGATCCCGGCGAGCAGACGGACGTGGCGCTGGAGAACCCGTCCGTGGTGCGGGAGATGGACGCCTTGTTCGACCGCTGGTGGCTCTCGGTCCAGCCCTTCCTTGTGAACGAAGACGCCGTCGGGCCGCCGGTAAACCCGTTCAAGGCGCGCTACAGGAAGCAGTTCGCGGACCTAACCCCCCGGCCCCCTTCCGGAGACGGGAAGGGGGAGCCATCCCGCGGCGACACCGACGGTCGGGATAAGGAGCATGCTCCAGGCGTAGACTCGCCGCGCGCAGCGGCCAGCCCGGACCTCGTCCCCGACCGCCCCTCCGGAACCGAGCGCGAGCAACTGAGCCGTGCCGCCGGCGGGCAGGATGCGGAACCTGCGCCACGCCAAAGCTCTCGGCGCACACCAAGCCCTTCCGGCGGCGCGACGGCGGGTGCGACCGTATCGGTTCACGCCATCGTCCAATCACCCCCTCACCCCATCGTGAAACGCCCCAACGTCCTCTTCGTCATCGCCGACCAGTGGCGCCAGAGCGCCTTCGGCTTCGCGGGCAACGGCGACGTTCGGACGCCAAACCTGGACCGGTTCGCCGCTCAGAGCGTCCGGTTCAGCAATGCCGTCTCCACCATACCGGTCTGCAGCCCCACCCGCGCGACGATCCTCACCGGGCAGCGGGCGCTGACGCACGGGGTCTTCATGAACGACGTGCCACTCTCACCGGCCGCCGTGACACTGCCGAAGATCCTTG
>DATGJU010000632.1:0-2663 GCA_035295045.1 Chthonomonadaceae bacterium | reverse complement strand
AGGGTCTTTACGTCGCGTATCTGAGGAACGTTGCGAAGGATGGTCTTGCCGGGAACCAGAAGAGCGCCCGCCATGATTGCAACCGTATCGTTTTTGCTTCCTCCGACCTTGACGCTTCCATGCAGCGGCTTTCCACCGCGTATTCTGATGGTCTCCAAAAAGTCCGCCTCTCTGCTCCGGATATAGAGGTTGGTTGTCGGCGCGCTTGTGATCGATCGAATCGTCGCGGAACGTCGGCGCAGCTCACATGATGATCGGCAACAGTATACGCATTTGCCGCGCCGAAGTCAATCACGACCCCGAAATTACGCGGGCTCCTGGCGCCCGGAAACCGGGTAGTGAACGGTATACTGCTAGGGGATGCGGCGGGCGGTCCGTTCTGCGTCGGGGCCGGAATCCGGCCCTCCGCCAGCGCCGCAACGGTGCACCAAGGAGGAGTTGTGTTCTCAATCTGCGACCTAATGCCCATGGGGTGGCTCCAGGCGATTCTGCTGGGGCTGCTCCAGGGGCTCACCGAGTTTCTCCCCGTCAGCAGCACCGCGCACATGGCGGTCGTGCCGCAGCTCTTCCACCAGCGGGACCCCGGCGCGGCCTTCTCCGCGATTGCGCAGCTCGGACCGATCTTTGCGATCATCTGGTTCTTCCGCGCCGAGCTGATACGGTACGTGCGGGGCATCATCCGAACAAAGCTTCCGACGAACGTGGCCAAGGACGATCTCGATGCGAGGCTCGGCTGGTACACCCTCCTCGGGTCGCTGCCAATCGTCGTGTTCGCGCTCCTCCTGGAAAAGCGGATCGATCGCGAGTTCCGGTCGCTCAACGTGATCGCGTTCAGCATGATAGCGCTGGCCCTCGTCCTATGGCTTGCAGAGTGGATCGGCAGGCGCAAGGTCTCGCTGGACAAGATGACGCTGCAGCAGAGCCAGGGCATCGGATGGGCCCAGGTTTTCGGCCTGGTGCCCGGCGCCTCGCGGTCCGGCTCTACCATCGCCGCCGGCCTGCTGCTTGGCCTGGACCGTGAGAGCGCCGCCCGGTTCAGCTTCCTGCTCGGCATCCCGGCGATTACCGCCGCCGGCCTATACAAACTTTACAAAGTCGCCAAGGCGACCGATTTGAGCGGTCCGATCGGTCCGTACCTCCTCGCCATGGTGGTCGCCGGCCTGTTCGCCTACGTGGTCATCAAGTGGTTCCTTGGCTTCATGAAGACGCACGACACGCGGATCTTCATCGCATACCGCATTGTTTTCGGCGTCGCGATTCTATGGCTCCTGCACGTCGGCGCGATTAAGAAAGATATCCCGCAGAGCGAAGACACACCGAATTCCGCCCCGAATGCCAGGCTCGGTACGCCTGTCTCGCAAAGCGGACGCCCAAATCCGTCAACATCACCCACCAAGGGTATCGCCACGCGCCCGCTGGCGACATCGCCGGCCCGGCGGCGGCCAGCGCCTCCGACGAGTCGCAAGTATGACAGCGTTACATCGCTGCTGCCAACTAATCGCGAGGTCGCGCTGGCGTCACCGGAGCTGGCGGCCATGCCCGCCCCATGAGCGCCGAGCCGGGAGGAGACACGATAGACTGCGACGTCCTGGTCGCGGGAGCGAGCGCCGGAGGGACGGCGGCCGCGCTCGCCGCGGCTGAGAGCGGACTCACCGTCTGCCTCACCGAGGAGACGGACTGGCTCGGCGGCCAGTTGACAGTACAGGGCGTCTGCACGCCGGACGAAAACCGGTACATCGAGTCGCTCGGCTGCACGCGCCGGTACGCGGCGTTCCGCGCGGCCGTTCGCGGCTACTACCGTGAGAACTACCGCCTCTCGGAAGCAGCGCGCGGGCAGCAGTTCCTGAACCCCGGGAGCTGCTGGGTGAGCGGCCTATCATTCGAGCCGAAGGTCGGAGCAGTGCTCCTGGCGAACATGCTCGCGCCGCAGCAGGCCGCGGGACGCCTCCGAATCTTCTTCCGCACGCGCGTCACCGCGTGCACGATGGATCGGGACCGCCCGGAATGGATCGCCGAGGCAGCCGCATCGTGTGACGACGGCACGGCGCTGCGCATTCGGCCGCGCTTCGTGCTGGACGGTACCGATTGCGGCGACCTGCTTCCGATGTGCGGTGAGGAGGGCCCCGACTGGGTCATAGGCGCCGAATCTTGCGCCGATACCGGGGAGCCGGACGCGCCGGCCGAGCGCCGCGCCGACTGGGTACAGCCGATCACCTTCCCGTTCGCCATCGACTGGTCGCCGGAGACCGCGCCGACGAACCTGGTCGCGCCGCCCGCCGACTACGCGGAGCTGCGCGAGCTCCAGCGGTACCACATCAAGCACGGCGCCATCACCGGCCTCTTCGCGGGCCGCGCGCCCTGGTGGACCTACCGCAGATTCCTCGCCGCGGTCAACTTCGACGATCCCCGCATCCCGGCCGACGTGGCGATGATCAACACGGCCGGAAACGACTACTACGGCGGCAGCATTCTGGGCTCCGACGCGGGGGATGCCGCTCAGCAGGCTGCGACGCTGGCGCGCGCGCGGCGGGCGGCGCTCGGCTATCTCTACTGGCTGCAGACCGAGTGCCCGCGTGAGGACGGCGACGGCATCGGCTACCCTGAATTCCGGTTGCGGCGTGACGTCTTCGGCACGGAGGACGGATGCGCGCTCCGGCCCTACA
>DATGJU010000631.1:0-15617 GCA_035295045.1 Chthonomonadaceae bacterium | reverse complement strand
TTCGGCGACAGCTCGCGGAACCAGACGCCGGTCCGGCACGCCGACGTCGCGACTGTGCGCGGCTCGCGCGGCGATCCGGGAGTGATGAGCGCGATGCCGGTGTAGACGAAGTGGCCCCGCCCGGAGAGCAGCGAGAGCATCCGGCGCGCGTCCTCGGCGTCGGCCGGCTTGCCGAGCGGCACGCCGATGTCGTCGCCAAGCGTGACGAGCGTGTCGGCGCCGAGGACCCAATCGTCCGGAAAGCGCGCGGCAACCTCCGCGGCCTTGTTTGCCGCCAGCTCGGTGACGAGCTCCGCCAGGCGCACGGGCCGGTCGGGCGCGGGAGGTTCGGCATAGCCGCTCGGCTCGACCACGAACGGCAGGCCCAGCAGGGCAACCAGCTCGCTGCGCCGCGGCGAAGCGGAGGCGAGCACCAGGCGCTTTCCGGGCTGCGCGGCAGGGGACGATCGGCTATTCGCCGGGATCGAAGCGTCGACGGGCGCCTGCGTCAAATCAGATCGGCCGCCGTGATGATGCTCTGCGCGATCTCACGCATCTTCTTGTTCTGGTTGCGCGCCTGGAAGTGGATCCGCTTGAAGGCCTCCTCCTCGCTCATGTGGTGACGGTCCATGAGGATGCCCTTCGCGCGCTCGATAATCTTGCGCGTCTCAAGCGTCTCCTTGAGGTCGTCGATCTCGCGCTGCTGGGATCGAATCTGCCGGAACCTTCGGACCGAGATTTCGAGCGCCGGCGCCAGGTCCTCCTTGCGGAACGGCTTCATGAGGTAGGCGATCGCGCCCGTTTCCGTGGCCTGCTCGACAAGCTCCTGCTCGTTGAATGAGCTGAGGAACAGGATAGCGCACGGGCATTCGGAAAGGATGGTCCTTGCCGCTTCGATGCCGTCGATCACCGGCATCTTGATGTCCATAATGATCACGTCCGGCTTATGGGTGCGCGCCGCCTCTATCGCCTGGGCGCCGTCGCTCGCCTCCGCCGCGACCACGTGCCCTAGCTTCTCCAGCCGGGCGCGGATGATGGTCCGCGTGAGCTGCTCGTCTTCCGCGATAACCGCCTTCAGGGATTCCATTCGCCTCTGCTCCTGTAAGTTTAATGGCGAGGCGCAATGCTCCGTGGACAGCCGGCCGCATCGGCGATCTTCGGGGGACGCCGCGCGACCGGCTCACCAAGCATGTTGCCCTGCATCTCAGCCTCGGGGCTCAAATCCAGATGCAACCGCTCTTCCACGCTTTCGCAGGCGATTCCTTCAACGGATTCCGCGGAGCGATCCTATTCTCGGGCCACATTTCTCGCGTGCAGCCCAGGTCTTACTGGATCGCGCGCGGGCTATTTATCCTTGGTCGTGCGGCGGTGCGCCGTATCCGCGTTCTCTCCGCGGGTCTGGCCGCCACGGCGGCCGATCTCCGCCATATGCTGCCGGTTTTGCGAGACGCGCTGGCCGCCCTTCCGCCCGATGTCCGCCATGTGCGACCGGTCCGCGGAGACCTTCTTGCCGCCCTTGCTGCCGGCACGCGCATGGCCGGCCGGGTCGCCGTGCCAGCCGCGGCCGCCGGACTGTCCGCCGTCCGATGCGCCTCTATCGTGTTCTTGCGAGGTGACGCCCTGCATCTCGGCGTCCGCCCGCCCTCGTTCAGCTTGTCTGGTCATTTTGGTACTCCTTGCGAAGTATACTGCTGAAGAAAGGACGGTGCGCCGCGGAATCCTGTTCCGTCAATGGCGCTGTCGATCCGGGAGGCGCGCGTATTGGACGGGATCGGCCGGCAGGTCCGGGTTGGAATTGACGTTGGCGGCACGTTCACGGACTTCGTCTTCCTCCTTGCGAACGGCGTGGTCGCGGTACGCAAGCATCCCACCACGCCGCTCGATCCCTCGGCCGCCGTGCTCGCCGGACTGAAGGCCGCGCGGGCGGAAGGGTTGATCCACGCCGGCTACGTCCTGTCCCACGGGGCCACTGTCGCGACGAACGCGCTTCTCGAGCGCCGTGGGGCGGCGACGGCCCTGATCACGACCCGCGGATTCCGGGACGTGCTGGAGATAGGCCGGCAGGCCCGCCGCCATCTCTACGCCCTGGACGCCGATCGGCCGGCGCCGCTAGTCGCCAGGGAGCGGCGATTTGAGATCGGCGGCCGGATCGACTGGCGCGGCGAAGAGATCGAGCCGCTGGATGAGGCGGCGCTTCGCCGAATCGTGCGGGAGGCAGCGGCCGCGGGAATCGAGTCGGTCGCGGTCTGCCTGCTCTTTTCACATCTGAACGCGGCGCATGAGCGGCGCGCCGGCGAGGAGATCGAGGCTGCGGGCATGGCTGCATCGCTCTCCTCCAGCGTTGCGCCGGAGCCGCGGGAGTACGAGCGATCGGCGACCGTGACCGCGAACGCCTTTGTCGCGCCCATCATGAGCCGGTACCTGGCGCGGCTTGGGGCGGCCGTGTCGGGGGAAGGCGCCTCGCGCCTTCGGATCATGCAGTCCAACGGCGGAACGCTGTCGCCGCGCGAGGCGGGCGATCACGCTATCAAGACTACGCTCTCCGGCCCCGCGGGAGGGGTGATCGCCGCGGCGCGCATCGCGGCGGACGCCGGCTTCGACCGGCTGCTCACATTCGACATGGGCGGCACCAGTACGGACGTTGCGGTAGTCGTCGACGGCGGCTGCGACGTGGCGACGCAGCCGGAGGTGGCCGGCATGCCGCTGCGGACGCCCATGCTCGACATCCACACCGTCGGCGCGGGCGGCGGCTCGGTCGCGTGGCTCGACGCGGCCGGCGCGCTGCGCGTCGGGCCGCGGAGCGCAGGCGCGGCGCCCGGGCCGGTCGCCTACGGCGTGGGCGACGAGCTGACCGTTACCGACGCTAATCTCCTGCTTGGCCGGCTGCCCGCCGATCTCCGGCTCGCCGGAACCGTACGGCTCGACGACGAGCGCGTACGCCGCCGATTCGACACGTTCGCCGCGCGGCTCGGCCGAACCGCGGAGGAGTTGGCGGCCGGCATCCTGGAGATCGCCCAGGCTTCGATGGCGCGCGCGCTGCGGCACATCTCCGTCGAGCGCGGGCACGATCCGGCGGGATTTGCGCTTTTGAGCTTCGGCGGCGCCGGCGGCCTGCAGGCCTGCGCACTGGCCGCCGCGCTTGGCATCCACCGCGTGATCGTCCCACGGTATCCCGGCGCGCTCTCCGCCCTCGGCCTCGCGATCGCGCCGGTCCGGCACGAGATCGCGCGCGCGTTCCGCGCCACCGTGATCTCGGCGGGAAGCGGCGAGGGGGACTGGCGCCCGGTCCGCGCGGCGCTCGATTCGCTCGATGCGGCGGCAGCGGACAGGCGCCGCAGCGAAGCGGCCGAGGAGCGGCTGGAGTTTCGTGCGCAGCGGTTCCTGGACATGCGGTACTCCGGCCAGTCGTTCGAAATCCGCGTCCCGCTCGATGGCGACGACATTGCGGCGGCGGCGGCGGAGTTCCATCGGCTTCACCGCATGCGGTACGGCCACGCGGACCCGTCCGAGCCGGTAGAGACGAGCATGGCGCGCTGCGTGCTGATCGGCGTCGCGGATACGCCTCCGCTGCGGTTTGCACGCGACGCCGGCAGTGCGGGCGGGCGCCGCGCGACACGCGTATTCGAGAGCGACACGTGGCTCGATGCCGAGCAGTTCGATCGCGCCGCTCTGGACGAAGGAGCGCGCGTGCGCGGCCCGGCGATACTCACGCAGACCGATGCCGCGACCTACCTTCCTTCGGATTGGCAGTGCGTCGTGGACGGCCGCCACAATTTGATCCTGGCTCCAAGGTGACCTGTTGCAAATGCCTGCCTTTTTCGGTCATCATAGTAAGCTAAGTGGCGCTGTCCCCCGGAGGTTACCGTGCGCTTTCCCATAGAGCCAGAAGTCGGAGTCGTGGAGGCGGTCGCCGGTCTGCGCGCATCGCTTGCGGCGCATTGTCCTGCAGGCCCTGTACGGGAGGCGGCCGAGGAGCGCCTGCGCGACGTGGAGCGGTTCGCATTGGCGGGCGCCGCAAGCCTTACGGCCCGCAAGGATGGCCCCGGCGATGGGATATGTATCGCGGAGCCTGCCGAGGCCGAGCTGCGGTGGGCCTTCATCAGCCCCGAGTTCGCGCGTATGCACGCCGCTGCCGCGGGACCGCCGCCGGGCGAACCCGCAAGCGCCGGGCTGGACACGGACCGGCTAGCCATCCATTTCCGCGAGGCGATCGAGACCGGGCAGCCGCAAGACTTCGAGGTCCGATCCGAGCGGCCGGAGTGCCCGATCGAGCTGCAGACCCGCGTGACTCCGCTGACGGATTCGGCGGGCGCGGTCCGCTGGGTGGCCGCGATAAGCCGGGATGTGACAGAGCAGCGGCTGGCGGACCGGCAGCTTCGCAAGCAGAACCGGCGGCTCCAGAACATCCTCTCCAGCATCAGCGACGGATTTATCGTCGCGGACCGCGAGTGGCGCATCACGTTCGTGAATTCGCGAGCCGAACAGATACTGGGCGCTCCCCGTACACGGCTCCTGGGAGCGGCGATAACCGATCTCCTGCCGGAGCTGCAGGGCGGCAGCCTGCGCGACGCGATCGAGGTGGAGTACGCGCCGGAGGGCGCGGCGCGACGCTGGATCGGCGTCCGAACCTACCCCTCCCAGGACGGAGCGTCGCTCTATCTCCAGGACGTCACGGAGCGGCGAGAGGCCGAGGCGGCGCTGCTCCAGGGGCTGGTGCGCGTCCAGGCTACGCTGGACGGCGTGGTGAACGCGATGGTCTACGCGGTCGAGCTACGGGACCCGTACACCGGCGGGCACCAGCGCCGCGTAAGCGCGCTGGCCTGCGCGATCTGCCGGGTCCTCGGCTACGATAGCGGGCAGATCGAGACCATGCGAATCGGCGGCCTGCTCCACGACGTAGGCAAGGTGTCGATCCCATCGGAGATCCTCAACCGGCCCGGCCGCCTGACCGAGCCGGAGCGGATCATCGTCCGGACGCACGCGCAGATGGGGTACGACATTCTCAAGGAGATCGAGTTCGACTCGCCGGTGGCGCTCATCGCCCTCCAGCACCACGAGCGGCTGGACGGCAGCGGCTATCCGCACGGGCTTCAGTCCGAGGCGATCATCCCTGAGGCGAAGATTCTAGCCGTGGCCGACGTGGTCGAGGCAATGGCGTCCCATCGGCCCTACCGGCCCGCGCTCGGCGTGGAGTGCGCGCTGAACGAGGTGATGTCCCATCGCGGGCTGCGGTACGACGACGACGCAGTCGGCGCGTGTCTCAAGGCTTTCACCGATAGCGGCTTCGACTTCGACCTCCTCATGCAGACGGAGCTGAGCCGGCGCGGCGGCGACCAGCGCGGTGGTCCGATCGGATGAGGCAGCCCGTACGGTGCGGGGTCGACGTGCTTGCGGCGGAGCGGTGCGTCTCGCTGCACGGCCGCCGAATCGGCCTGATCACGAATCATACCGGCGTGACGCGGGAGCTTCATCCGACGCTGGATCTGCTCGCAACCACGCCGGAGGTACTGCTGCTCACGCTGTTCAGCCCGGAGCACGGCATCCGCGGCGACGTGGACGCACCCGTCGCGGACGGCGTTGACGGCAAAACAGGCCTCCCGATTCATAGCCTCTACGGCGCGCGGACCCGGCCGACCGCCGAGCAGCTACACGGGCTCGACACGCTGGTCTACGATATCCAGGACGTGGGTGCGCGCTTCTATACGTTCATCACGACGCTCGGTCAGTGCATGGAGGCCGCCGCCGAGCACGGCCTGCGATTCGTGGTGCTGGACCGGCCGAACCCGATCGGCGGCGTAGCCATCGAAGGGCCTATTG
Source organism: Chthonomonadaceae bacterium (assembly GCA_035295045.1). Lineage (GTDB taxonomy): Bacteria > Armatimonadota > Chthonomonadetes > Chthonomonadales > Chthonomonadaceae > DATGJU01. The sequence continues at coordinate 9,821 of DATGJU010000631.1, read as the reverse complement.
CAGACGCCGACTCGCTCGATTTCACGGCGTACCACACGCTCCCGGTCCGGCACGGGCTTACGGTCGGCGAGCTGGCGAGGCTGTTTGCGACCGAGAAGCGGCTGAACCTGGAGCTCCATGTCGTGAAGGCAGAGCACTGGACGCGCGACATGTGGTGGGACGAGACGAACCTGACCTGGATCAACCCCTCGCCCAATATGCGCTCAGAGACGCAGGCGCTCCTCTATCCCGGAATCGGCCTGCTGGAGTTCACGAACGTCTCGGTCGGGCGCGGCACCGACACGCCGTTCGAGCACATCGGCGCGCCGTGGATCCGCGAGCGGGAACTGGCGGGGGCGCTGAATGACCGCGGCCTGCCCGGTGTCCGCTTCGTTCCGGTCCGGTTTACGCCGACCTCCAGCACGCATGCGCGCGCAGCGTGCGGCGGCATCAACTTCGTGATTACCGAGCGCGCGCGCTTTCATCCGCTCCTCACCGGATTCGCCGTTGCCGAGGCGCTGCTGCGGCTCTTCCCGCAGGACTGGAACCATGAGCGCTACGCGCGGCTGCTTGTGAACAGCGCCGCCTTCGCCGCGCTCGTTTCCGGCGCAACCGCGGAGTCGATCCTGCAGCGCTGCAAGCCGGACCTGGCGCGCTTCGAGGAGCGGCGCAAGCCCATTCTGCTTTACGCCGCCGGAAGGCAGTCCGCGGGTTGACGCGGGACATCGACGTCGTCGTCTATGGGACGGTCTGCCTGGACCTCATGTGGCGCGTGGAGCGGCTGGCTGCCGCGGGCACATACGAGTCGATCCTGGAGGAGCGCCGGACGATCGGAGGCGAGGCGGCGAACTCGGCGATCGCGCTGGCGCGGTGGGGCCTGAAGGTGGCGCTGGTCGGAACCGCGACCGGCGACGACAACAACGGCCGGCTCCTACGCGCGCTTTTCGCGGAACACGCCCCGGAGATCGACCTGACCGGCGTAGAGGTCGCTCCCGGCGAGCCGACCGCCTACTGTGTTTGCATCGCAACGCCGGACGGCCACCGGACGATGTACGGCAGCGGCTTCGTGGAGATGCAGTGCCCGGCGCTCGATCCGGCGCTCGCGCGGCGAGCCCGAATGTTCACCATGGATCCGAACGCCTATCGCGCCGGTCTGGAGGCATGCGCGGTCGCGGCGGCGGCCGGCGCCGAGATCGTCGCGATGGACTACACCGGCTCGCCAGAAGTGAACCGGGCCGCGGCCATCTCGGTGACGTCGGAGACGCTGACACCGGGCGCCGGGTCACTGAAGGAATCCGCCGCGTACGCCGGGGAGCTGCGCGACCGCGAGGGCGGTACTACGATTGTGACGTGCGGCGAGCGCGGCTGCTTCGCCGCGGAGCGCGGAACGGCGGGCGTCCCCGCCGTCCACTACCCGGCACTCCGCCCGCAGTGCGTGGTGGACACCACGGGCGCGGGCGACATCTTCCGGGCAGGCCTGATCTACGGCCGCATTCAGGGATGGCCGCTCGATCGTACCGTTCGGTTCGCCTCGGCGGCGGCCGCCCTGAACTGCGCCGCGCTCGGCGGCTGGGCCGGCGTCCGGCCCCTCGCGGAGATCGATGCATTCCAAAGAGCCGCCGACACTATCGACCCGGGCGCAGAGTAACGGATGGGATCTATGGCCGAACAATCCATGCAGACCGTCAGACAGATCGTCTGTCCCAACTGCCAGGAGCTCAATCCGGCGGACCTGACGCAGTGCCACTTCTGCGGCCACGCAATCGCGCCGACCGTTGCGCCACGGCCGCTGCCTCCCGTCGAGACGGCGCCGCCTCCCGAGCTGCCCCCGCTCCTATGGGCGCTGGTCTGCCTGTTTATCGCGGTTTGGGGCCTTATGGCCGCCGGACTGCTCACTCCGATCGTCGCCTACATCACCCATCCCTACGTTACCGTCGCGGCCGGCGCTCTATCGCTCCTGGTAACCGGGCTCTTCCTCGCGGAGCGGTTCTCGCATGAGTCGCCGCCTGAGCGGATGCTAACCTCGCGCGACCTGATGGCGCTCGCCTGGACGGCGACCGCGCTGCTGGGCGCGACGCTTCTCGTCAAGTACGCCGTGCCGCCCTCGCCCAGGATCGCGCGCTACGTCTTCGCGGAGCGCGGCGCCGGCGGCTGCCGGGTTGAAGTCTACGTTAACGGATTGGACGGCGACGAGCTGTGGCGGCTGACGGGCGTGGACCGAAAGAACGAAAAGCAGATCGTCGGGGTGATCGTTCGCCGGCCGAGCGGCAGCAGCGCCCGACTGCCGATGCACCTGAAAACGCCTCAGGGCGACTGCTCGATCGTTAAGTACCACCTGATTGTGAACGGACGCAGCGTCGACCAGTTGGACGGCGCGGAGAAGTAACCGCACTTATTCGCGCCGGCTCCGCTGGCGCTCCACGATGCCGGCCAGGGCAGCGATGGCGAAGTCGATCTCCGCCTCCGTGGTGCCGCGGCCCAGCGTGAAGCGGATGCCGCTCGCGGCCAGGGCGGGCGGAAGGCCGATGGCGCTCAGCACGTGCGAGGGCTCGATGGAGCCGGAGGAGCAGGCGGAGCCGCTGGACGCCGCGACGCCCCGCCGGTCCAGATTCATGATGAGCGTGGCGCCCTCCACTCGCTCGACTGCTACATTTATGTTGTTCGGCAGGCGCCGGACCAGCGAGCCGTTGATCCGAATGCCCGGAATCCGCTTGACCAGGGCGGCGACGAATCGGTCACGCAGCCGCGTCATGCGGGCCGCGTCCGCCGCGCGACGATCGAGCGTGATCTCCGCCGCCTTCCCGAAGCCGACGATCGCCGCCACGTTCTCGGTTCCCGCGCGCTTCTCCCGCTCCTGAGCGCCACCGTGCACGATCGGGGATACGGCGGCGCCGCTCCGAATGACCAGCGCGCCGACGCCTTTCGGGCCGTAGATCTTGTGGGCCGAGAGGGTGAGCATGTCCACGTTCAGCGCGGCGAATTCGATGTTTAGAAGCCCGGTGGTTTGAACCGCGTCCGTGTGGACGAGCGCTCCACGGCGCCGCGCGACCGCGGCGATCTCCGCGATAGGCTGGATCGTTCCGATCTCGTTGTTCGCGTGCATTACGGAGACGATCGCCGTCCGGTCCGTGAGTGCCTCCTCCACGGCGGCTGGCAAGAGCAGCCCGTCCGGCTCGACGGGCAGGACGGTGATGCGGGTTCCGCGGCTCTCCAGGAACTGCGCGGTGCGAAGGACAGCCGGGTGCTCGATCGCGCTCGTCACGAGATGGTCCCGCCCGGTCGGCGCTGCGTAGAGAGCGCCGGTCAGGGCGAGGTTGTCCGCCTCGGTACCGCTGCCGGTAAAGTAGACCTCTGAGTAGTCCGCGCCCACGAGCTTCGCGACGCGGTCACGCGCCTCGTCGACGGCCGCGCGCGCCTCGCGCCCGAATCGGTGCACGCTGGAGGGGTTGCCGAACAGCCGCGGGCCACACAGGTAGGGCAGCATCGCGTCGGCGACTTCCGGGTCCACGGGCGTGGTCGCCGCGTGATCGAGGTAGACGTAGCTTTCGTCGGGCACGCCGACGGCATTGCGCGGTAAGTTCATGGGGAGTATTGTAACATACTCGCGGGGCCGGCATTTGCGCCAGGGGCGGCGCAAAAGCGCGGGCGGGCCATATCGGCCCGCCCGCGCGCTGCTACTCGCCCTCCGGCCTAGCGGCGGCGGAGGAAGGCGGGGATGTCCAGCTCGTCCGCGTTGGACTTGCGGATTTCCGGCTGCCGGCCGGCGGGGGCGCCCGCTGCCGGCGGGGGCGCGGCCGGCGGGACCTCCGGGGGCCGCGCAGGCGGCGGCGCGGTCGGCGCAGGGATCGTGGGCCGCGCGGCGGCGACAGCCTGGTCGTTGCTCTGCGTTACCGGGGTCGTGGCCGGCTTGCCGACCCGGTTGCCTACCATCATCGCCTGCTGCTCGGCCTGGCCGAAACCGGTCGCCAGGACCGTGATACGCACCTCGCCGTCCATATTCGGATCCGCGACCCAGCCGTAGATGATATTGGCGTCCTTCTGGTCCGTAAGCTGCGAAATCTGGTCCGCGGCCTCGGTGAACTCCGCGAGCGTGAGGTCGGTGCCGGAGGTGACGTTGACCAGGACGCGGGACGCGCCGTTGATGCTCGTCTCCAGGAGCTGCGAGGAGACCGCGTTCTGCGCGGCTTCCATCGCCCGGTGGTCGCCGGACGCCATGCCGATACCCATCAGCGCCGGTCCCGCGTGTGACATGATCGCCCGCACGTCGGCGAAGTCGACGTTTATCATGCCCGGGATCGTGATGATGTCCGAGATGCCCTGAACGCCCTGCCGCAGCACGTCGTCCGCCATTCGGAAGGCTTCCACCAGAGTGACTTTGCGATCGCCCACGGTCAGGAGCCGCTCATTCGGCACGACGATGATGGTGTCGACGCGGCTCTTGAGGTTTTCGACGCCCTCCATCGCCAGCTTGGCGCGGCGGGGGCCCTCGAACGGGAACGGCCTGGTGACTACGGCGATCGTAAGCGCGCCCACTTCGCTCGCGATCTCCGCGATAATGGGCGCCGCGCCGGTGCCGGTACCGCCGCCCATACCTGCTGTGATGAACACCATATCGGCGCCGTCGAGGAGCTTCTTGATCTCGCTCTTGCTCTCCTCCGCCGCAACGCGCCCGATCTCCGGGTTACCGCCGGCGCCGAGGCCACGAGTCGAGTTCTCACCGAGCTGTATTTTGCGCGGCGCGTTCGACAGGTTCAGGACCTGAACGTCCGTATTCATAGCCAGGAACTCGATGCCGACCAGGCCGGCCTCCAGCATCCGGTTGACGGCGTTCGTTCCGCCGCCGCCCACCCCGATCACCTTGATGCGTGCGGAACCAAGTTCCGGCAGATTGACATTCATAATCGGTGCGCCCCTCCCCGCTCCAATGGATATTGATATGTCAGGCGGCACGTTGCGGCCAGCCCGTCGTCATGTCGTAGGTATCGCCCACAAGGCTGGTTCGCTCTCGTGGAACATCGATCAAATCCTCGCGGCGCCGGCCGCTTCCTGGACGGGCCATCGCCCCGGCGTGTCGGCGGTCGCTCCGGCGGGCTGCCGGTGTCTAAATCCCGAGGATTTCGCGCAGTCTTGCCCACCACTTCATGAGCGGAGTCAGCGACTTGAGGCGGCCAAGATTGACTCCACCGCCTCCAGGATGCCGTCCTGCGGCCACCTGGTGCGCGCCGTACAGGACCAGCCCGACGGCCGTCGCGTACATCGGGTGCGTCAACGCATCGCTCAGCCCGGCGATGCCGCTGGGCCTGCCTATGCGGCAGGGAAGCCCCATCACCTGTTGGGCGACCTCGACGACGTTGCGAAGCTGGCTGCCGCCGCCGCTTATCACGAGGCCGAACGGAATGCGGTTCAGGCAGTCGCCCTCGCTAAGCTCGTGGCGCACCAGCTCGAACAGCTCCTGCATCCGCGGCTCGATGATCTGAGCCATTGCGCGGCGGCGCAGTTTTCGCGCCTCGTCGCGGCCCACCTGGTGGACCGAGATCACCTCGTCCTCCTGGACCATATCGGTGAGCGCGCTGCCGTGCTGGACCTTGAGCCGCTCGGCCTCAGGCTGGCCTACCTTGAGGCCCTCTGCGATGTCGTTCGTAATATGGTTTCCGCCGACGGGCACCACGGCCGAGTAGTAGATCTCGCCGCCGTAGAAAACCGCGATGTCCGACGTTCCGCCGCCGATATCGACCAGGCAGACGCCGAGCTCGCGCTCTGTCGGCAGCAGGACCGCTTCGCCCGACGCAATCGGCTCGAGGACCGCATCCGCCACCTCGAGGCCGGCCTTCACGACGCACTTCTCGACGTTCTGTAGAAACGTGACGGCGCCGTGCACGATATGCGTCTGGACTTCCAGCCGGGTCCCGCTCATGCCTACCGGCTGCCGCACGCCGCCTTGCCCGTCCACGGAGTAGGCGCGTGGTATCGCATGGAGGATCTGGCGGTCCGGCGGCAGCACAATCACGCGCGCCTGCTCGTTCACTCGCTCCACGTCTTCGCGCGTGATCTCGCGATCAGGCCGGGTGATCGGGACGATTCCGCTGCTGTTGAGCGAGGCGATATGGTCGCCCGTCACGCCGACATAGACGGAATCTACTTCGCGGTTCGCCTGCGTCGCCGCCTTCGTGACGGCCTCTTCGATCGCGCGTGTCGTGCTCTCGATGTCCACCACGACACCGCGCCGCAGCCCACGAGAAACGCTGGAGCCGGCGCCGATCAACGTCGGCTCTCCGCTCTCAGAAACTTCGGCGATGAGCGCGCAGACCTTTGTCGTCCCGATGTCCAGACCTGTTACGATCTCGCTCTTGCCCACGCTCGCCACCATTTGCCGGCATGGCCCGTGGAAATGCTGACGGACGCTGCTTTACGGGAACTTGGCTCGGATTTTACTGCGCTAGATTAAAGAGTGTACCCGGAATACGTCGATCCGGGACAAGGGTGCTGTAAACTTGCGTGGTAATTGCGGCAGCGGAAACGTATAGCGAAGGTTATACGGTTCCGCCTACTTCCGGCTTCTGGCTGAGTGCAGCGCTTGGCGCGGGCGTCGGGGCCGCGACGGTCTCCTCGCGCTGCTGGCTTCGCGCCAGCGCCGTCTTGTTCAGGTAGTAACGTCGGATCAGAGAGAGATTAAGGAAGATGCGCGATCCCAGGACCAGAACGGACACCAGGGCGAAGTCCAGGCCTATCAGCTTTGCGAACGCGATCAACCCGGCCGCCAGCACGGTGTTCAGTACAAATCCGGTGATAAAGATGTCGTTCTGAAACCGGCCCTCGATTCCGGCGCGGATTCCGCCGAACGCGGTGTCGAGGCCGACCAGCGCGGCGACAGACAGGTATGGCGCGTTCTCCACCGGCACCCACCAGTCGAAATGGGATACCACGAGCAGCCCGATAAGAAAGCCCGCTGCAAGGCTTGCTATCGGAAACCACGCCTTCATATTTCGACTTCCTTGCTTACCCGGCCCCCAATGCGAATCCGTGCATCCCTATGAAGCGCGTGATAGGCGATCCGCGCACGTCGGGCCGCCTGCCGCCGGCCGCTACCGCGCATTGGCGGTTGTCTTCGGCGGCTTTACGGCGCGCATGTACTTTGGCTGCGTGTTTCCGCTGAACGCCGGCAGCCGAAGGGAGAGCGCCTTCTCCGATCGCGCCATCATCGGATCGAAGCGCCGAATGCTGTCAAGCACGCCGTTCGAGATGTTCATCGCGCTCATCAGCGTCTCCGGATCGCCGATCGCGCGAATGACGAACGGAGCGCCCTCTTTAACGTCGTTCACCATCGCGACGGGTCCGACGCACCGGACAGCCGTGGAGTTGACCACGCGCTGCTGGCCTACCGCGATCGCCTCCGCGCCCGCGGAGCGGAGCTCGTTGATCACCTCGTTGATGTCGCGATCGTGGATAAGGTAGTTCTCGGCCGGCATCGCAAATGGCAGTCCGGACTGCTTTTTGCTGTCCTGCAGCGTCACTACGATGCCCGGCCCCGTCACCTCCGTGAGACCGGCGTAGGTCTGCGTTTCGCGCAACTGGGTATTCAGCGCCCCGAGACCGTCGTTATGCTTCGCGATGATCTCCGAGAGACGGTTGTTGTCCTCGCGGAGCTTTTTGATCTCGATGTTATCGTTCAGAATCTTTTCGTTGGCAGGCTGCGAAAAATAGGTATAGTCGAAGCCTGTCCGGCTCGAGCTTACGCCCAGACGCGCGATCCTGTTCGACGTATACATTGCGGCAGCCAGCACGATACCGAGCACAAAGCAGAGCATGCTGATCTGCCAGTAGAACGAATGATGGCGAATAGTCGCCGAAAACACGCTCATTGAATTGCGACGCTACACTTTCAGATAACCGGGTTTTCGCCTAAAGGGCGACGGGACTGACGGGCGGGCCGCCGGTCGACGCAGGCGCGGGCTGCGGACCCTGCGCGGCCGCCGCCTGCACGTCCGCCTTCATCGTACACGCCGGCTGCTTCGGCACCGACAGGTTGATTCCCACCATCCGCGTGCCGATGTTCGGGTCGAGCTGGTATACGTGGTTGACGTATTTCAGCTTCGCGGCGAGCTGGTCCGGCTGACCCAGGTCGACGCGAATCCCATCCATCATATTTAAGCACAAATTTCCCGCAGAATCAACCTTGATTTTGGCAATACGTACCATTGGTTGGCTAGGAGCGTCATGGTAGATGCCGATCGCCGCGAGGACCGAAGCATCTTGGAGCGGAAGGCCCGCCTGAAGCTTGATCGGCCGGTCCAGCTCGACGCGCGGGAGCTCCTGTGCGGCGTTATCGCGCGCCACGCGGATGGGCATTCCGCCCTCGTCAACCTCGAATGCCGCGTCGCCGGCGACCGCGACGACCGCGGGCTGGCGCGGCGTAAAGCGAATGGCGAGCGCATGCGGCGACTGCCAGCGGACCGACGCCGTGCGCACCCAGGGCAGCGCCCTGAGCTTCTGCTCCATCTGACCCAGCGGGGCGCGCAGCAGATTGCTCCCAGGAGGCAGCGCCGCGGTGAGCCGCGTTACGGCCTCCTCGCGACCCGGAAGCGGCGCGCTTGCGCGCACCGTGATCTTGTTGATGCCGAGCATCGGCGACGTGAGCGCGGCGGCGGACAGCTCAAAGCCGAGCGCCACGGTGAGCGCGACCAGGATCCGTGTGCGGCGCTCTCGAACGGCGGCCTGGTGCCGGCCACGCTTCACAGGTCCGCCGGCGCGGCGCGCTTCATTGCGCAGGGCGACTCGGCGCGCGTGGAAGGCGCTGACGCGGCGGCTCCGGCCCGATCGGTGCGGTCTTAAGCTCATCGGCGGCTCCTCTTATTGGTCCTGTGTATCGCAAATCGCGGACCGGATCAGCCGGTCCAGGAGTTCTGGAAAGGAGATTCCGGCATGCTCGGCGGCCTGCGGAAGCAGACTCGTCGGCGTCATGCCAGGAATGGTGTTTACTTCGAGTACGAAGAGCTCGTCGCCCGCGGCGATGATGTCGGTCCGGGAAACGCCGCGGCAGCCGAGCACGGCGTGGCAGTCGAGCGCGATCTGCTGCGCGCGCTCCAGCAGCGCCTGCGGCAGGCGGGCGGGGATGATGTGCTCGCTGCCTCCCTCCGCGTACTTGCTCTCGAAGTCGTAGTATTCGGCCTTCGGGACGATCTCGATCACGGGGAGGGCCATGGCAGGACCGGGCGGGCAGTCCAGCACGCCAATCGTGATCTCTGCGCCGCGCACGTACCGTTCCACCAGCGCGATCTCATCGTGCCGCAGCGCCTCCCGGACCGCGGGAAAGAGCTCCTCCGGCCGCTCGACCAGCGTGCAGCCGCAGGTCGATCCGCCCGCGTTCGGCTTGACGAACATGGGATAGCCTAGGCGCGCCTCGGCGCCGTCCAGCGACGCCCGGAACTCCTCGACTGTGCAGTGCTCCATCGCGCTTCGCGGTACGTATATCCCGTCGATCACCGGAATGCCGGCCGACTTGAAGACTCGCTTGGACATCACCTTGTCCATTGCGAGCGCGCTCGCCAGCACGCCGGACCCGGTGTACGGAATGCCCATCACCTCCAGCATGCCCTGGACGGTTCCGTCCTCGCCGCCCTTGCCGTGCAGCGCGATGAAGACCACGTCGGGGCAGTGATGGGGTAAGGGGGTGATGGGGTGATGGGGTGAGGCACCGCCCTCAATCAGGGTTGACGCGGTCTCGCGCGCTCCGGCGTCCGGCAGCGGGGTCCTCGGGGGTGCGGCGCCCAGGGACGGCAGGTCGCGGGTGTCGATGGCGGTCACTTCGTAACAGGCCGGGTCGAGGGCCGCGGCGACCATTCGGC